>QCRX01000027.1 GCA_003209275.1 Prochlorococcus sp. AG-463-P14 | reverse complement strand
TAAATAGGGGTTAAATTTCACCCAAAATCTATACCATATGTTACTTTGCAATAAAGATGAGTTCGCATACAACATATAACTCTGGAGATGATAAAAACCTCTCTCAGCAGAGTCTGTGAGACTGGCTAGAGTGGCCAAACTATGTTCTTCTAAGGTGTTTTCCCATGTTGATAAATGATCGATTAAAGAGTCCTCTCCTGCTATAGGCAATGTACTATCGTTACACAAAACTAATGAACGAATATTTAGAGACATTTCTTGATCATATTGCAACAAGATTGAAAGATCTTTATATGCTCCAAGGCAAAGACCTATATTTTCCCGCTTTGCCACTATGACACCATTTTCTTGAAGCAGATGTAAAATATTATCGTTAATATTGCTTGTAGATAAAATAACCTCCCAACCTGATTTCTGGATAGCCAAAATTGCGTTTAACCAACTTTGAGGCAATAATCCACGCTTATCATAATGATGTAAAATAAATAAACGTTCTGGTCTTTTCTTTTGCAACTGAATAAGGACTTTTTGGTAGTTTAAACCCCTCCCAAAGGGTGAAAAAAGACTCTGAGAAATTTCTTGCTTAGCATCTTGATAGGCTTGTGTTTCTTGAAGAGCAGCAAGAAGATGTTCTGGTTTATCTATTGATATAAACTGATCGGAATATACTCCTATAATTCCACGCCAGAGCTCTAATTTTTTATTAGGCCAGGAAGGAATAACTCCTAACCAAGGAGATAGAACATTAACTAGAAATTTACGTTGTCTAATTAATCGCCTTAATGCTGCTGCAACAACACGTCTCTGACCTGCATCTTCAGTCAAAGAACGAACCAACAAATGAAGTGGACGTAATATCCTCATAGCTCAGAATCTTCGACCATTAAGTCAATAATCTTGGCTTCAACCAAGGATGCCGTGCCTGCAAAGTTCTAGAAAGAGCAAGCCAATTTCGATTAGTAGAAATATGACTCATCGAGGAATTGTGACTGCGATAAACCGCTAAAACATTGGGACATTGGATACCGTGAAAACCAGCATCAATAAGCTTGCACCAAAAATCATAATCCTCCCAACCTCCTTCTATATGTGTATAACCACCGACTACCTCCCAAGCAGCTCTTCGGACCAACGCCATTGCATCAACAGTGTTTTCATACATCAGTCGCTCCCGTTGCCATGGTGCCATGCCAACCAAAGATCGTTGATCATCTTCTCTTCCCTGTTCAGCCTCTACCAATAACAGTGGGTGAACAACTGCTAAATCATTGGATCCTGAAGCTGCAAGTTCATAGCAAGTTCTAACGGCATCAGGGAATAAAGCATTATCTGCATCTAATACAAAACACCAACTTGAATGAGCAACCTGAAAAGCTGTATTTCGAGCAGTAGCTAATCCAGAATTATATAAATGTCGAATTAATCGAAAACGAACAAACTTTTCATTCTGAGATGACACTTGATAAGACATCCAGCGCCTTACACATTCTGCGCCATTATCAGTAGAAGCATCATCTACAACTATTAATTCAAGATGCTTTTGACTCTGATTCAAGATGCTTGCTAAAGCATCAACAATTCGCTCACTGTAGTTGTAAAGACTGACCAAAATTGCAACCTCAGCAGGTTGTCCCGAATCCCAAGCATAAAGTTCCTCTTGTGGAGGAGATTCACGGTCTTCCGCAAGTGCCAATAAGCATTCACTTTTTAATTGAGCCCGCATCTCAGAAGGCACAAGAGGAGCTTGCAGCCTCAGAAATTGCACTGGAAATAAAGATACCGTTTTATCAAGCAAAGGCTCATTGGAATTGATCCACACCAATCCTTTGGAATGAATAGTTGCTGAAGCCAACCAGCCTGCCTTGGCTAAACCTGCATCGAATGTGTTGGTAACCATTTCTTCCCAACCAGGTAGGTACGCAATCGGCGAGTCGTTTTGAGATAGACCTTCTCTAAACTCTTCAGCTAGGGAGCGCTCCCATTCAGGGCCTGCTTTGCCAATTACAAGAATATGATTATCTAAAGGGGCTAATCCAAGTAAAGACTCCCACAAATATGAATCTGATGCCCTCGATTGTTCCAACCAACCGTTATTGACACTCTCAGGACTAAGCCAATACACATTTAACCCCAAACTTCGCAAAAGGAAAACCCGTCCAGGCTCAGGGTCCCAAATAACATCTTGACCTTTCAAAAGTAGCAACCATTCATCAATCTTATCTATTGAAGGCAACTCAAAGTTAACAACAATATGCCGAACTAATTCTTCATTAGCAGAAGGATCTTTAGGCTCTTCTTGGAAAAATAAACGATGATCTTCACTTAAGGAATTATCAATAGATTTTGATCCCAGTGCTGGAAGAGGCAACTTTTGAAACCAAACATGAGTTTGCCAATGACTTAAAGACAATCCATATGTAGTTATGACTGCCTGCTTGGAAAGATGAACCACCTCTTCTAAAACCGGAGCCCGAGTCCCCTCAAATTCAACAAGCCAAGTCTCCCAGAGCAAAGGGTCTGAAGGGATCCCTAATAATGCTGGTGGATCCAAAGATTCCTGTCCTCTGAAATTAGCTGCAATGAAAGAATAGGTTTTTGCTCCCAAGCGACCTACTTGACGAATCAAGTTTTGTTGAAAGATTCTCAAGGCTTCGAGCAAATCGATCAATCCCAACCTAAATCGAACTAATCCCTAAAGGGCTCACGTAACACTTATGTCAGCATAGAGGTTAGGTGAGATCAGAATTAGATCTTCAAAAGCTCTGCAGAAATTGTTGTCTATCAGTGTCCCATCGCCCCAATCCACAATCAACCTGCTGCCTAATAGTTGGCATGCACAACAGTGGCACCTCATTAATGGGAGGCTTACTGCATGCAGCTGGGCTCCCATTAGGAGACCGGCTTCTCATGCGAAACAACATCCCCGCAGAGCGACGTCCTACTTACGACTATTTTGAAGATAGTGAAGTCGTTGAATTGCAAGATTCAACTCTTAAATCTTTGAATCGTCACTGGAGCTGTTATCAAGGCTCTTTTCCATTACCTCCAGAAGATTCATCCACAAGAATATCTTTTAGAGAGCAGCTAACAAAGATAGTAAGAAATAGATTTAAAAAAAATCAAAATTGGGTTGTTAAAGATCCTCGGATTGGTGTTCTTCTGGAAGACTGGTTATATGTTTTGAATACACTTAAAATAAAAACTTATTTATTAATAGTTCATCGAGCAGCCAATAATAACATCATTTCATTTAGTCAAAAAGGACAAATACCAAAGCTTTGGGCAGAAGCTCTCTGGCAACGGACATATACAAATGCCATGGTTTTTGGGAAAACATTGCCAAACGAACAAGTATTTCTTACAAGTTTTGAAAGGTTGATGCGCAATCCTGAAAAAGAAACTAGAGATATTTGTCAATTTCTGCAATGGCCTATCAATAAAAGTATCTCGAAGGAAATAGAGAAAAGATTTAAGCCTGAACTTTCAACCGTAAAATCATCTGAACAATCATCATTATATCTACAAAAAGAAACACAAAGAATCGAAGAAAAGCTTTTAGAAAATACTTGGCAATCATACCTTTATGAAGAAGGTCGGTTAATCTCATTCAAAATTGAATCATCCTTACAGCAAACAGGATCTCCATTAGAGCTCAATACATTATTTAGGAATGAGCAAAGCTCTCTCCCAAAGATAAAAGTAACTATAGTTACAGCAGAATTTCAGAACTTTGGGAATTGTGGGGGCATTGGATCTGCTTATCACGAGTTAGCAAAAGCACTTCTAGATGCTGGACATTCTGTAAAGCTAATATTAGTTTCTGCATTTCATCAAAAGCCCATAAATACAATTAAAGGACTTCAAATAGAACAAATTGATCCCACTGCTTTTAGCCGACTTGAACAAATACGTCTAATAGCCTCAAGGATCAAAGAAAGCAGTTCTGACGTTATTCATCTGCATGATTGGTTAGGCTTTGGAAGTGGGCTAAAAGATTATTTAGGCTCAGATAGGCCGAAAATTGTGATTGGTCTTCATGGCCCAAGTGCCTGGGCCCGCTCTGGCAATCCATGGGCTAGAAACTTGAATGGAGAAATAGCAGAAAATGAAGAAAGGCTGTATGACGAGGGTTTGGTTAGAGCCTTAGAAAAAGACGCACTGCTCAATGCTGATTTAATCATTTCTCCCTCAAGATTTATGGCAGATTGGGTAAGCAATCACTTGTTTGAGAATAAAACAAAACCCTCAATAATAATACAAAGGAACTGCACTCTGAGTACAAGAATCAAAATCAATTTACCCTATCGAGATGAGGACTATAGTCATTCTAAAAATATTATATATTTTGGCCGTTTAGAAGAGCGAAAAGGACTAGTCCTATTCCTTAAATCTATAGAGAAGGTAAAAAAACCACCAGAGAAAATTATTTTTCTAGGAGCCGATTGTCTAATTAAAAAAGGGGAAATGGGTTCTGATCTAGTGAAAAGCAAATTAAAACAATTATCTATTGATTTCGAATTCTTTACCAATCTAAATCGAGATGAAGCACTTCAATTCCTCAAGAAAAATAATTGTATTGTTGTTATACCATCTCTAATCGAAAATAGCCCATGTGTAGTAGAAGAACTTCTAGATAGCGGGATTCGTCTTGTAGTAACTGATGTGGGTGGATCGAGAGAAATGATTGATGACTCTTGTTTGAAATGGTTGTCTATGGATAACCCAGAAAACCTTGCAAAAAATATAGAAGATGCTCTCCATACGAGGGAAGAAGAAGCATATTTACTAAAAGCTAAGATTCCATCATGGGAAATTAGTCTTAGCTGGCAAGCATTCCACCAAAGAATACCAAGAAGGAACTCAGCAGAAATCATTAGTAATAGAATCGATGTGAAACCTCATCTCAATCAATTAGGATTAATAAAACGAATAATAGTTTCTGGAGGAAAAAGAATTCGTGCTAAATTAAGAAAAATAATATGAAGTTAAATAAGAGAATTCAAGCAGCTGCTCGAAGTTCTAAAGAATTTCTTGGCATAAGGTCCGGCGAACCTAAGCCACATTTCCTAGGAATAGGCGCACAAAAAGGCGGTACTACTACGCTTTACCAAATATTAAAAAAGCGCAAGGAAATTTATCTTCCTAATAATAAAGAATTGCACTACTTTTCAAAACATTTTGATCTAGGTGAAAGTTGGTATAAGAGACAATTTATGGATTCATTGCCAGGTCAGCTAAGAGGAGAAATAACACCCTATTATCTATTTCATGATGAAGCTCCAAAAAGAATATATTCATTCAAATCAAATATCCTATTAATAGTGCTTCTTAGAGATCCAATAGAAAGAACTATTTCTCAATATTTCCATTCAATCCGTTTAGGGCTAGAAGATTTGAGCTTCGAAAAAGCGATTGAACAGGAAGATATAAGGTTAAAGGATAGTCAATTAGTTATTAGTAAGCCTGGAGGCACTCATCATAGCCATCAAGAACATAGCTATATAGCGAGGAGCAAATACGATATACAGTTAAAACGTTATTTAAAATTCTTCAGAAAAGATCAACTACTAATTCTACGCAGTGAAGATCTATTCAAACGTGATTCTGAAGCCTTAACTTCAATAAGTGATTTTTTTGGTATCAAGCCATTTGATAAAGATGTAATAATACCCAAAGAAAATCCAGGCCAAGGGGAATCAATTATCGTTTCTGCTCAACTACGCCAAAAGATAGCCAAAAGACTTAATCCCACCTATATGTGGCTGGACAAAGAGCTAGGAATTAACTGGTAACTTATATGAGAGTTCTAATTGCAATACCTCATGTTTTTGCTCCTCAGGCAGGTTCGCTATATTCTTCCCAGAAAGAAGAGAAAAGAGAAACAAAAACAAGAGCTCTTTATCAGGCAACTCATGGGAACTTAATTAAACATGGTGAACGTCATTTCATTCATGCTTCTGCAGGAAAAGGTAAGGAGGTCTTTACTCGCGAACTAAAAACGCATTATGGTGTTGACATGACGATTCAGATTTATACTCCAGAGTCTGCAAGTCTTGCTTATCAATTAAAACCAAGCCCTAGAATTCAAATAATAGATCCAAAGATAAATGATTTCACCAAAATACCAATATTTTCAAGTAGAGCTTTGCTCGAACAAGCAGATAAATATGATTTAGTGGGTTATATGGAAGATGATCTTCTAATAGAAGATCATGAATTCTTTTCTAAGCTCTTATATTTAGATAATCTAACTAATAGTAATTATGCATTTACACCTCACAGGTGTGAATATATCCCTGATCGAGGCGATGTGATTCTTTCGGGAGACCCAGATGGAGGGAGGCCAGATCTATTTTGGGATACAAAAGAGGAAATAACCGTAAATTGGAGTCTAGGAATTGTAAAGTTCTATAGAGCAACAAATCCCCATTCAGGTTGCTATTTTTTAACTCGGCGTCAAGCGTTAAAAGTGAGTAAATACTGGGAAGAAAGAGATTGGATTGCAGACTTTGAGTTATCTGGACCTCTTGAACAGGCAGGAAGTGGAATCCTCCTCCCAATTTTAAAAATAATGAAGCCTATACCTGAACATTATCGTTTTTTGATGGTTAAGCATCAAGATGAACTTTGGAAAAGACATTGGTTCGAAGCAAGAAGCTAATGATTATGCCTCCGACAAAAATTAGTACTTATATAATGAATATGTTCCTTATATCTAATGTCTCTTAAAAAAGAACGACCTTTACAACTTGAAGTGTTAGTTAATAGTCATGGACCTCACGAACAAGTCAGAGTTCGAGAGCCATTCTGCGGATTGCAAAGATTAGGCGCTGACTGCAGATTGCATAGATATCCCTTCCTTTTGCCAAAGGCTGTCAGACCACACAGCCTGGTTATTTGGCAAAGGCCAAGACCTGAAAGTTGGGAAAAACAATTAGATATTCTGCGATGGATAAGAGATCGAGGTTCTCTCCTACTAATTGAATGGGACGATCACCCTGCACTTTTCCCCGAAGAAATACAAAATGCACTGCAAAGTATTTCCATGGCTCCACTCAGATTGTGTCATGGTCTTCATACCTCTTCAGATTTATTAGCAAAGGAGTTAAGAAAACTTCAACCAATTACATATGTAATTCCTAACGCAATATGGAGAGTACCTCCATTGAATCTTGATAAGCACCTAAAAAGAAAAGAAAGATTTAGAATATTTATTGGCAACCAAAATAGAGAGCATGAACACAAACAATTGGCATCTAAGTTAAGAGAATGGTGCCTTGATGAAAAAGATATCCAAGTGGTTGTTGTCGGGGATTCCAGTCTCGCTAGTTCACTTCCAAAAGAAAGTATTGAAGAGCACCCGCTTTTAAATTATCAGAAATATCGAAAAGTGATGCGAAGCTGTTTAATAGCCTTACTACCTTTAGATGATTCATTGCCAAATAATTGCAAAACACCAATCAAATGGATGGAAGCTGCCGCTGAATCCGTCGCGGTAGTTGCAGGGCCAGGGCTATATGGAGATGTGATGGTAGGGAACAGTAATGGTTTACTTATATCAAATTTAAATGAATTAATACCACAAGCTCGTTATTTAAAACATAATCTAAATCAACGAATAGCTATGATTTATTCCGCCTATAAAATAGTCGAGAAATCTTTTAGCTTAAGACCTCTTTTAGCTAGCAGGCTGGAACTCTATACCTCAATATGGCAACAAAGAAAAGAGCTAGATGAAATACTGATCAATAGGTTTCCAGAAGTCTCAAGTGGATTACCATTCTCAATATGAATATCATAGAAATCATCAAAATAGAAGAGAATGACTCAATAGAAAAAGCAATTAAAATTCTAAAAAGTCATATCATTACTGAAGGTCCATGTGAAGAAAAATGGCATCAATTGGGTAGATTATTCCATAAGCTTTCATTTCTTATAAAGGCAAAAAGAGCATATTTAATGGCGCTAGAGATAAACAACCAACGTCCTAATACAATTAATAATCTTGGCTTAATTGAACTTGAGAGCCTTAATCCAAACATGGCAGAGAATTATTTAAAGAATGGTTTAAACTTACTTAACTTAAGCAAGGAAGACAGGTCTTTATTACTAAATAGTTCCTGTCAACTAAAGATATTTCAGCAGAAATTCTCTGACGCATTACTATTGGCAAAAGAACAGTTACAGATTAACGAAAGTGCTAGAAGTTATAGCAATCTTGCTATAAGCCTCCAATGGTGTGGGCGCTCAGAAGAAGCTGTAGAAATGCAAGTAAAAGCCCTGGTAAAACAACTCAAATTATCTAAAGTCAATACCATCGATCTAGACTTTTTATTAGATTTATGTTGGAAACCTCGTCAAAATATTCAAGAAAGTGTTGATACTCATATTCAGCTAATGAACCTAGGTGTTTTACGCCTTTATTGCAATCAAAATGATGAAAAATCGCAAAAATTACTACTTGCAGGTATGGGAACACAAATACGTTTCTGGCAAGAAGCAAAACTGCGTGAAAATATATGGCAAGGACAATGGACTGAAAATTTAATCTTATGGGATGACCAAGGTTTCGGAGACACCATACAGAATCTTGGCTGGATCAGTGAAGCCTCAATTCATACTGAAAAACTAACACTTTGGATACGACCTTCATTAATTGATTTAATACAGGCTCGACTAGATCTTCCAAGCAATTGCTGTATAGAAGTTATGCATCCAAACAGCAAACCTTGGGAGCAAGGATACCCTCACTTGGGACTCTGGTATCTCCCAATTACTATTGGCGCATGGAAGCATGGATTAATTACCAAAAGTTTTGGATCAAAGCCTGAACAATCCATAATCAAAAGACCGTCTATAGGTTTGGTATGGAGTGCTGGAAGCCACCTAAGAGCTCAACCAGAAGGTAATGCAAGAGTTCGTGATGTTCCTTTCAGCATGCTTATCAATCAAGCCAAAAGGTGGGGTGAGTCTAAAAATGCTTCATTGCAATCTCTACAGCAAGGTGCCTTATCAAACGAACCATCTCACGCAGTAAAAAAAGGTCTATTAATCCCAGCCCCTCAATCTTCAAATTGGCAAAACACTGCCAACCTTATTGAAAGCCTTATAGCAGTTGTGACAGTTGATACAGCAATAGCCCATCTTTGCGGGATGCTTAAAGTCCCCTGCGTTCTACTGCTAAACAAACCCTGTGATTGGAGGTGGGGAAATGCAGGATCTAAAAGCGCTCTATATCCCTCTCTAAGACTTGCAAGATGTCATGAGTTCGGTGCATGGGAAAGCGCGCTAAATAAGGCGACTTCCTTATTGCATGAGATGCTGGAATAATGAACTAAGAGAAGTCTTCGCCAGATGCGGATCCTGATGGTGAACCACGGCGTAGCCGCAAGTTTCAAAGGTGGTGATTCGGTTCAAATCAATGAAACGACTCAGCGGCTATATCAACGTGGTCATGAAGTAGCTATTACTAACAATGACCAACCAAATACCGAAGGGTTTGATTTGGTTCATATATTTAATTGTAGACAGGTATCTTCTTTTAAAAAACAATTAGATAGTTGCAATAATTCCAACGTCCCGGTAGTTGTTTCACCTATATGGATATCAATACCTAGAGCCTTTTGGGGAAGTAGAACTACTTTTAGTGCAATCCAAGATGCCTTTGAAACAGGAAATACAAATCATCAGTCCCTCCAGCAGCTTAAGGAGCGTAAACTGGTTCTTGATGAAGGTGGAGAATTATTTTATAGTCATGGGAAAGCAAATGAAGAAAGATTTTGCATTCCAGAGCTTAGAAGTCTTATTCAAAAAGTAACAGGACTTCTTCCTAATAGTTTATTAGAAATGCAAGCTACAAGAGATGATCTTCTATGGGCTGGAAATAAGTTTGGTATCGCAAAGTATGGTGTAAATCCAAAAACTTTTCTAGATGCAAATGCGAAGGATTTCCAAGAAAAGACCGGAATTCGTCACCCGTTCATAATGCAGGCTGGAAGAATAGAACCTGCAAAAAATCAAGCCATGCTCTGCTGGGCATTAAGGAACATCAATATTCCAATTGTATTAGTAGGAAGTAGTGAAAACTGGCCAGCATATGCTGAACTTTGCAAACAAATATCAGGAGAAAAGCTCACAATTATAGATCACTTACCTCAATCCTTACTCGCATCGGCATATTCTGCCGCTGCAGTTCATGTACTTCCAAGCTGGTGCGAAACTTGTGGGTTGGTTAGTCTCGAAGCTGCACTGAACAACACACCAGTTGTTGGGAGCACCTTCGGTCACGAACTTGAATATCTACAAGATGACGCTCTGTATGTTGATCCAGCAGACGAAGATTCAGTGCGAAGCACTGTTATTCAAGCCTGGGAAGAAGGAGTTCATAACCCTCGAGTAAGAAACTTGAAGAAACGTGTTTTAAATGAATTTAATTGGGAAAATACAACTGACTCGACAATCAAACTGTATGAACAAGTCTTAAACAAAGTAACTTAACGGAATCTACTAACGCCTTCTAACTGTTTGGTGAACATATCAGTAATTAATGAAATTACTGGTCTAGACCTAAGTTTTATGTTTGCATTAACTCCCATACCACTCTGAAGATTTAATGATTTTCCGCCTGATTCAACTTCTTGTTGCTTAAGAATGACAGTAGCTGGAAAGCTATATTCTGGTGAAATACTTGATGGAGGCAGAGCATCGGAACCAATACTTGTCAATGTTCCTTCTAAGTAGCCAAATTCTCCTGAAGGAAATGAATCGACAGCAACATTAACTTGCATTCCCGCTCTAACAAAACCAATATCCTTATTGCTTATATTAATACTTGCTTCTAAGCGATTGTCAGGAACTATCTTTAAGACTGAAGAGCCACCATTTACGACAGAATAACGAGAAACTTTTGCATCGAATATCTTGCCATCTATAGGAGCTTTAACAGTTCTATAATCTAAAGTTTCTTTTAATCCAACCAATTCAGAACGAAGGTTAATCATCTGTGTATTTAATTGGTTCAACTGAGCAGCTGCCTGCCCTAAAACTCTCATACGCTCTTCTTGTAATCCTTGAACTTCTGCTCGAACTTCCTGTACTTGATTCAATCTGCTTAAATATTGATTGCGAGCAATTGCTCCTGCTTCATATAAAGGTTTGAGATTGTCCGCAATTTCCTTCTGTAAATTCAATGTTTGTTTTCTACTCTCTAATCTATAAGCAATCTGGGCTAACTGAGACAAAATCAATTGTGATTGCTGCCTAGCGGTGATAAGTTTTGCGGAAAGTTCAAGGTCATCTATGACAGGCAGTTCAGGCATTGATTCCATTTGACTAGGATCACCATTGCCATTAATGATGGTTTTCAAAGAACGCGCCTGAATATCCAAAATTGCAAGAGTATTAGATAAGCCAGATCTTCTACTAGTTAAACCTTTTGCTTCAACAACAAACAATGGTTCTCCAGTAGATACAACATCCCCATCTTTAATATAAACCGTACTTACGACACCTGCACTTGGGGATTCAACTTCTCTGACTGCTCCAGAAGGTTGTAATCGCCCTCTCACTGTAATAGTCTGATCTATGCGAGCAGTAAACGCCCATATCAAAGATCCTACAAACATCGTTGAACATAATGCAATGATTGTTGAAGACCAGTGTTTCCCTTGATTTAATGAAGCCGAATGATCAGTCCATTCCAAAAAAGGAACATCTGAAGAACTTGAGGTATCCGATTTCTTAGCACTAAATTCCTTAAAACCAGCAGAATGATCTCGTTTGATTAATGCTTTCAACCTAGTTAATCCTGGAGATATATTCTGTCGAAGTGAGTTATTAACGGAAATTGCTTTTGGATAGATTCTCTCTTTAATTAAATCTTTCACAAAGCGAGCTTTTGGGTAAATTCTCTGTTTAATCAAACCCTTCAACGAATTAGATTTAGAAGATATAAGCTTTAATGAAAAAATACCTGTTGGTTTATCTCTAGAAGATTCTTCAAGAGACTCTTTAGGAGGTTTTGTTTCAGTCAATGTCTGCCTCCTGCTGCGAATAAAGAGCATAGTAACGGCCCTTCATTTCCATCAGCTCAGAATGAGAACCTTTCTCTACTAGATGACCAGTTTCCATGAGTAGAATTTCGTCAGATGAACGGATGGTACTTAAACGGTGAGTAATGAAGAAAACTGTAGTCCCAACAAAAATACGTTTTAAATTCAAACAAACTTGTCTTTCAGTTATGTAATCGAGAGCACTAGTTGCTTCGTCAAGGATCAAAAGAGAAGGGCGCTGTAAAACTGCTCTTGCAATTGCAATTCGTTGACGTTGTCCACCAGACAAACTACTACCTCTCTCGCCAACTCGAGAAGCATATCCGCCTGGGAGTTCCATTATAAAATCGTGGGCTACTGCAATTCGGGCTGCCTCAGCCACCTCTTCACTAGTAGCCTCTGGTACAGTAAGCGCAATATTTTCTCTAATTGTTCCAT
>QCRX01000026.1 GCA_003209275.1 Prochlorococcus sp. AG-463-P14 | reverse complement strand
GTGAGTTGATAACAACAAAAGGTCCACCCTAAATTGGGTGGACCTTTTTAGTTTTCGAAATAACTACAAAAAGAAAGTTCTAGCTCTAAGGAAATTACAAAATTGATAATCAGCTCGCTATGGTGCTTTGGACGGGGACGCGGTCAATCATTACTCCGCCATTATCTCATCTATGCCCGTTGCCTCTGACATAACAGGTTTAATAGGTCGCACTCCAATGGTGCGGCTAAATCGTTTACCAAAATCTTTTGGATGCAAGGCAGAATTATTAGCGAAACTAGAAAGCTTTAATCCAACAGCTTCTGTTAAAGATCGAATAGCTGGTGCAATGGTTGAGGCAGCAGAGAAACAAGGGACCATTAAACCTAGCGAAACCGTACTTGTAGAACCCACTAGCGGTAACACAGGTATCGCACTAGCAATGGTTGCAGCGGCGAAAGGATATCGACTCATTCTGACGATGCCAGACACAATGAGCAAAGAAAGGAGGTCAATGCTCAGAGCATACGGGGCTGAATTACAGCTCACTCCTGGTGAGCAAGGAATTCAAGGAGCCATTGAGCTGGCACAAGAATTAGTAGCTGAAATATCCGGTGCATATTTACTCCAACAATTTGACAACCCATCGAATCCAGATGTTCATGAACACACCACAGCACAAGAAATTTGGACTGATTGTGATGGTCAAATCGATGCTTTGATATCAGGAGTAGGAACAGGAGGGACTATCACAGGATGTGCAAGATTTTTGAAACAACACAACCCAAATCTTCAGGTTTTTGCAGTTGAACCTCAGTCCAGCCCAGTCTTGTCAGGAGGGCAACCAGGGCCCCATCACATTGAAGGGATAGGAGCAGGATTTATTCCAACAGTTCTTGACCAATCATTAATTGATGAGGTTTTCCCCATTAGTGATGATGAGGCGATGAAAATAGGTCGACGACTCGCCAACGAAGAAGGACTACTTAGTGGAATCAGTAGTGGTGCTGCTGTAGCTGCAGCACTTCAGATTGGCCAAAGGAACGAAATGACAGACAAGCGACTTGTAGTGGTTTTGCCAAGTTTTGGCGAGCGTTACCTTTCTACGGCTATGTTCAGCAGTGTCTCATTTGTGCCCCCTCGGCAGGATGGACATCTTTAAATGCTCTTTGGAGTATTTGCGACTATGGCAGACGATCCGTACACAATCCTTGGAATAGATTCAACAGCTAGCGCAGCGGAGATTAAATCGGCATATCGCCAATTAGTGAAAAAGCATCACCCCGATGCCGGTGGTGATGAAAAAATCATTGTTGAAATCAATGCAGCATGGGAGGTTCTGGGGACTTATGACAGTCGTCAGGCATATGACGATATGAGATGTTCCTCATTAGATCCTGTTGAAGAATCCAAACAAAGAGAGGCTCGTAATGCTCAGGCAAGTGTTGTAGCCAAAGCAGCGCAAGGCCAAGCAGCAGCCGAAAAAGATGCTCTTCTAAAATGGTTAAAAGAGATTTATAACCCAATTAATCGTTTACTTGGACAGATAATCAACCCTTTTTCTTCAGAGCTAAAAAATCTCTCAGCAGATCCATATGATGACTCACTAATGGAGTCCTTTTGCTTGTATATCGCGAAAAGTCAAAAGCTAATGAATAAAATTGATCAGCTATATAGATCTATGCCTACACCAAGATCGGTGCACGGCTTCGGTCTAAGTCTCTACCACTGCCTCTCCCAAGTACAAGATGCTTTAAATGAATTAGAGCGATACACAATGGGCTATGTAGACAACTATCTTCACGACGGGCGAGAGATGTTGAGAGAGGCCAAACAAAGACGTTTACGCCTTCAAGAAGAACAACGCAGGTTAGAAGTCTAGTGAAACTTTTAATTAGATTTAGAGTATATATTGCACTTATTTGACTTTTCTTCCACAAGTAAGTCGTCTCCAATAGCGAAACTATAATGACCTTTCAGCCTGGCACCAGGCTGTGTAGATGGAAGTCAATGGTAAGTAAGAAGTCAGATACCATTCCTAAGGCCATCAAAACAATTAAGACCAGGACTCGATTTGATCCATCCTTAACCATACGTCTGGAACAGGCATGCGCCATCTCACTTGGCAGTAATCTCCTTTAATGGCAATTAATTCTCCAGGGCCCTCAAAAATATATGAGGGTGGGCTCCCATCACTCGCTTTCGCCTCGATACTGTTCTCATAATGAGCACGATTAACTCGAACCAAAGCTCCTTTCCTTAATGCTTTGGCTACTTTGCTGGGCTCAGAATTGTCTGCCATCAGAAGAGCAGTGATGGGTATTAATACAAGATTAAATCCTATAAGAAGATTTCAATTCGAGATAGTACTGATTCAGCTTAAGTCAATTCAAGGCAAAGCCTGTTGGCGACTAGGCTTATAGAGAATTACTCAGGTTTGTTAACCCCCCCCCCCCAACACTTTTCTACATACATAATCGATAAATTCTCTTAATCTCCAGTTAAATCTCTATTAATGATATGCAATTAGTTCTCTTTGGCTGCACCGGATTTGTAGGCCAAGAACTAGTACCTCAATTATTAGAGGATGGTCACCATTTAACACTAGTCAGCAGAAAATCAGCTCCAAACTCGAACAAACTCAGCCAGACGAACAAACTGGTTTACTTACAATTG
Organism: Prochlorococcus sp. AG-463-P14; assembly: GCA_003209275.1. Taxonomy (GTDB): domain Bacteria; phylum Cyanobacteriota; class Cyanobacteriia; order PCC-6307; family Cyanobiaceae; genus AG-463-P14. The sequence goes on along the minus strand of QCRX01000026.1, from coordinate 10,066 downwards.
GATCCTTCTAAAGTCACAACATGGGAAAACAATACTCTTCTAAATGCCTTAAAAGAAGCTGAAGGAATCATAAATCTAGCCGGAGAGCCTATAGCTGAAAAACGTTGGACTGAAAACCACTGTAAAAAAATCGCGAATAGTCGTCTGGATACAACTAAAGAATTAATAAATACAATAAATCAGCTCAGGAAGCCTCCTCGTGTTCTCGTCAATGCGTCTGCAATCGGCTACTACGGGACAAGCCAAGACAAACATCTCACAGAACAGAGCAATAGTGGCGAAGATTTCTTGGCCAAACTTTGCGAGGGGTGGGAAGCATATGCTTCCAAAAAACCAGCAGCGACAAGACTAGTAGTAATTAGAATAGGGATTGTGCTTGGCCCCAATGGAGGAGCCTTGGGGAAAATGCTTCCTATTTTTAAGGCTGGGTTAGGAGGCCCCATAGGTAATGGTCAACAATGGATGAGCTGGATACATCGAATTGATCTCTGTCAAATTATTCGCACGTCTCTAATTAATAAATCATGGTCAGGGGTAGTCAATGGAGTAGCTCCTCAACCAGTACAGATGAAAGACTTTGCAAGCACATTAGGAAAATGCCTGGGTAGACCAAGTCTTCTGCCCGTACCAGGAGCAATCTTAAAATTACTCTTAGGAGACGGAGCACGTGTAGTCCTTGAAGGCCAACATGTCACCTCCTCACGCTTAACAAAGCTTGGGTTCTCCTTTAAGTATCCAGAACTAAAACAAGCTCTTTCATCTATTTGCTCTCCCAGCGTAAGCTTATAGAAGGTTCCTCTATCAATGAAAAAGTGCGGAAATTTTTAGCTTAATTTGGATTAAGTAAGCGTATAGTCTCTTGCGCAATCTTTATTCCTCCTCCTACCTCTCCAAGGCGTAGTCTTGCTTGTTTGATACATTCTTGCTGAAGTGAAAGATCTAACTTAGTGCGGTCAAGCACCTCAAGAATTAAACGCGCAGTATTCTTCAAAAGAATTTTCTCTTCATCTCCTTTCTCCGCACAAAAAACAGTAGGCCCTAAAAGTCTTCGCTGAGCCTCTGCAAAAGAAGGAGTAAATTGTGGTCCATATCCTGGTAATTGAACAACCGGCTTCGCGAGTCCTACTGCCTGCTCAGTTGCCGTTCCGGCCATACACATAAGGACATCACTACTTTGCAAAACCTTTACAAAAGCACCTCTATGAATATTGACTATGCATGGGCCTCGGATTAATTGCATTGAAGCTGTAGCCTCTTCACATGTCATTAGTTTCCACCCTTGCAGGTTCGCTAACTGCGCTAAAGAATCACAATCAAGCGCATCAACCAAGGCCATATCCAAACTGAGAGATCCAGTCTGCAACCTTTCAGAAGGTAAGAATTCCAGTACACCAAGTAAGAGGCAAATATTTTGATCCAACTCAGGACGACGACTACCTGGTAGTAGCCCTAATCTATTTATAGTTTCTGGCAAACGAAGTTGTGGAGTTAATACTGGATCCATAAAAGGATTCCCTACAAAGAAAACAGGTCGCCGAAGCTGACTCGTTAAATCATCCGCAGTCAGCTGATCCCGACTGAAAATACCTAAGAACTGAGGACTCAACAGACAACTGGCACATGGCCAAGGTAATCTCAATCTGCCTTCATAATGACTTGAATAGGCAACCAGATAAGTGACTACTCGACGTCTAGTCAACCAAGCCGCAAACACTGGTACAACATCTCCTACTACTAATAAAAGGTCGTAATCTTTGGCAACCAATAACAACTGGAACAATCTTCCCAGAAGATAAAACACCTGTCCTTGAAGCAATTCTGTAAAGCGTCCACGAATACTGGTATAGCCAAGACCACCAGTACTGAATTCTCGAGACTTCCCTAAAATCTTGATTCCTATTTCTAAATAAGCTCTTCCACGCCCCACGAAGGGGAGAGCTTCAACTTTATGACCATGAATTTTGAGAGCCTGGGCAATCAATGCTCCTGACAAATCTTCTCCATGGCCATTACTAAGCAAGAGGATTCGAGTCAAATTAAAGCTCCAACCATTCCCTCACTTTTTCTAGGGCTTTCCAATCAGGCTTACGATTGAGTCCATCTTCAATGGAATCTTTAAGTTCTTTCTCAAAGTCTGGAACAACTACTAAGGCTCTTTTGACAAATTCAATATGCTCTCTTACACCTTTTGAATTAGTGGCTAATAATGCCAAAGTCAAATTGATTCTAGCTTGAGGATCTTGGCTATTAAGTTTGACAGCCATGCGAGCAGAGCGTAATGCCGCATCATGTTGATCACAGAGTAAATGAAGCCAAGCCAAGCAAGTCCAACCTGCAGATTGTGATGGAAATGCTGTGGTAATGGTTTCAAAATCCTTGATTAAGTCAAGCGCTGCAGTACCTGATTGATAACGAGCCATTGCCTTATCAAAAAGGCTCTCTTGATTGGACTCCATTGGAATACAAAGAACTAGAACGTCATAGGAATATTCAAATTCCTACTTAAAAGCTTTTCTATTCTCAAACAGCAAAGGAACTACCACAACCACAAGTTTGTGTCGCATTTGGATTAGTGAAATTAAACCCTCCTCCAATCAGTTCATTGCTGAAATCTAATTGCATTCCATAAATGTAAAGAAGGCTTTTAGGGTCACAAACAACTGTAAATTCATTTCCCTCAGGAGACGTGTACTCATAAACCTCGTCAGAGTCTTGAATCTCAGAAGAAAGGACAAAGTCCATCGTGTAACTCATCCCGCTGCAGCCACCAGAACGAACTCCAACTCGCAAAACTTTCTCCTCACCCTGCTCCTTGCATAATCGAGCTAATTGCTGCATTGCTTGGTCAGTAATAAGAATTCCCTTACCGTCAAGAGCAGTGTGGGTAACAGTAGTACTAGCAGGGCTACTCATAGATAATCGAACAAGCCTATGGGTACTTTATTAAGGAAAATCGAATTTTGCCTGATATAAACCTGGCCTCTTTTTAATTAGAGTCATAGAGTTGTTCTTTTTAAGCGGGTGCGTGTCGCAATAATTGGTGCTGGACTCGCAGCTCTGACTGCAGCTGTAGATCTCGTGGATGAAGGTCATGCCGTTGATCTTTACGAAGCTAGGCCCTTCCCAGGGGGGAAAGTGGCTAGTTGGGAAGATTCCGAAGGAAACCACATTGAGATGGGGCTTCATGTGTTCTTCTTCAACTACGCCAATCTTTTTGCATTAATGCGAAAAGTAGGTGCAATTGATCACTTATTACCCAAAGACCACACACATTTATTCGTAAACCATGGGGGAGATCTTCGATCATTAGACTTTCGTTTCGCTCTGGGTGCACCATTCAATGGGCTTAAAGCTTTTTTTACGACTCCACAGTTGAGCTGGATCGACAAACTACGCAATGCACTTGCACTTGGAACAAGCCCAATAGTCCAAGGCCTTGTTGATTATGAAGGTGCAATGAAAACAATCAGAGCACTAGACTCAATTAGCTTCAAGAAATGGTTTTTAAACCATGGAGGCAGTGAAAATAGCATCGAAAGGATGTGGGATCCCATTGCCTATGCACTGGGATTTATCGATTGTGAAGCAATTTCAGCACGATGCATGCTCACAATCTTCATGATGTTTGCATCTCGAACTGAAGCATCAAAATTAAACCTTCTAAAAGGCTCACCTGATCGATGGTTATCTAGACCAATACTTAAATACATCCAACAAAGAGGCGGCCATCTTCATTTGCATCATCGAGTCAAGCAAATTCACTTCGAAGAGCGTGAAGTACCAGAAGTCACGGGTTTAACGCTCGCAACTCCCAATGGAGAATTAAAAGTTCAAGCCGATCAATATCTAGCAGCCTGTGACGTACCAGGAATTAAAAAGCTAATTCCAAAAGAATGGTTCAGGTTTGATCAATTTGCAGGAATTAACCGATTAGAGACTGTTCCAGTCGCAACTGTTCAGCTTAGATATAACGGCTGGGTGACTGAATTATCAGATAACGTCAATCGCAGAAATCTTGGCTCACCATGCGGATTAGATAACTTGCTTTATACAGCTGATGCTGATTTCAGTTGTTTTGCAGATCTTGCCCTAGCAAGTCCTGAAGATTATCGCCAAGAAGGGCTTGGTTCTTTGCTGCAATGTGTCTTGACACCTGGCGATCCATGGATTTCCAAACCAGTTGAAAAAATTATCGAACACACGGATCAACAAGTTCGCGAACTCTTCCCGTCTTCTCATTCATTAACAATGACATGGGGGAATGTCGTAAAACTTGCTCAATCTCTCTACAAAGAAGCCCCGGGAATGGAACCATATCGACCTAATCAATCAACTCCTATAAGCAATTTCTTTTTGGCTGGTAGTTATACCAAACAGGACTACATTGATTCTATGGAAGGTGCAACCATGAGTGGCCACTTAGCTGCTGCTGCAATTCTGCACAAGCCAGTTGATCTGGCTACAAATAAAGCGGTAGCTTAAAAATGGGACGTTGGCTCGAACACACAGTCACTAGTGATATCCAAGCACCAGTCAATCAAGTCTGGGCTGTTTGGAGTGATCTTCAAGCAATGCCTCTCTGGATGAGTTGGATTGAATCCGTAAAAACTATTGATGAGTCCGCGACAGTACTTCCAGATTTAACCGAATGGACATTGGCAGCTAATGGCTTTCGCTTCAAATGGAAAGCAAAAATCAATGAGCGAATTGATGGTCAAAAATTACAATGGGAATCAGTAGGTGGATTACCAACTAAAGGGGCCGTACGTTTCTACCCTGAGCAAGAAAATCTAACCATTGTTAAACTAACAGTCACATATGAGCTCCCTAAAGTTTTGGCTCCTTTAATGGAACCAAGTATATTAGGAGGTATGGTTACTAATGAGCTTCAGGCCAATATAGATAGGTTTAGAGACCTCGTAGAAAGTGGATATGGGCTATCATAAAAGATGTAATTAATTAATTAATTACCCATAGAAAAAAGTTGAATACATGCATTAAGTAAACCGTCTAAATCATGTGGAGTTGCTTCCTTATCGACTCTTGAAAAGTATTTTTTACAACTCAAGCTTGTCTGTGGCCCAATAGAGAGAATTTTCACTCCATTTAGTATCTTTTCTCGGCCAACTCCAAAACACTGGTCCAATAACTTTGCAGTATGTGCAACAGTTTTTCCACTGGTAAAGATAATTGCATCAACGTCTAAATCAACCAAAGCCTGCGATGTTGCCTCTGGAATCGAATCTGGGCAACGCGACTCATAGGCAGGCACTTCAACAACTCTCGCTCCAGCAAGCCCAAACTGATTGGCTAAAATATTTCTTCCTCCGCTTTGAACTCTCGGCAAAAGCATATTTAAGCCATAGCCTGAAACTGGGAAATGCTTAATCAAGCTATCAGCCACAAAATCAGGTGGAACAAAGTCAATAGAGGCTCCTAGTTGTTCAATCTTTTGAGCTGTTTTACGTCCAACTGCGGCTATTTTTAAACTATTAGGACAATTCGCCAAAGTCCGACCCTGCCGCTGCAATCTCTCTTGCACAGCCTGAACTCCATTGCTACTGGAGAAAATAATCCAGTGGAACTGATCAAGTTCTGCTAATGCATCATCCAATGGTCCCCATTCATCAGGAGGACCAATTATCAAAGCAGGCATGTCAAGAACAATTGCACCGGCTTCCTTAAAAAGAATATGGGCTTGGCCTTGTTGATCTTGTGCTCTGGTAATAACAACTGTTAGACCGGCCAACTGTTGCAAAACGTCGATGTTCATGAATCTGATTGATTTAAATTCACTATGCCAACAAGCTTTTGCTTCAGAGCATCAGCGTCTTTTCGGCGACCCTGTGACATAAGCAAGGCAACAGCTTTAGCAAAGCATTTACGGGCTTCATTTATTTCCCCTGCTAAAAATTTCGCAGACCCAAGGTTTTGATGAGCTTCTGCATAATCCGGTTTAAGCGCTATAGCCCGTAAGTATGCAGCTTGGGCTTTTCCAAGAAAACCACCACGTCGCATCATCAGCCCTAAGTTGTACCAACCCAATGCCACTTCAGGCGCATGTTTAGTTGCAAGAGTGGTAAGGGCAATAGCCTCCTCAAAATTTCCTAAGTTCATTAAAAGAGCCGCAAGGTTTAGACGTGCTCCAAGGCTTGTGCGATCATCTATTTGCAGCTGAAGGGCTTCCCTAAATGTCTTTACTGCAAAATTTGGATCATCATCAGTCAATGCAATGCCTAAATGAAGCAATAGCTCATATCTTTCATTGACACTTGCATAAGAACTTTCACTCTTAACCAGGCCTTCTTTGAGTAATTGTAAGCCTCTAATGCGATTACCTTCCGAGACTTCCAAAGCCCCAAGTTTGGCACAAGCATATGGATCTCCAGGATGTTTAGATAACCAACTTTGCATGGCTTCTCTCAGGCGCTTGGCCTTAAGCCGATTCTGAATCAATTCAGGTCGATAACCTACATGACGCAATGCTGGTTCAACACAATCAACAATTCTCCACTGAGTTTCCTCCTCAAGAATTGCCTTAACACTGTCATCTACTATTGAATGATATGGTCGGTTCCAAGTAATTTTTGGATGGCGTCGAAAAAGTCGACTTACTCGCGAATAAGGTGCCATAGATGCACCCTCCTCATATCTCAACAAATTCACCAAAAGAATATCTTCCATACACATTAATTTATTCAGTTGAGATTTACAGCCAGGCAAAAGCTGCTCATCTGCATCTAGAACTAAAACCCAATCTCCTTGAACTAGATCGAGAGCAAAGTTACGAGCTGGAGCAAAATCACCGGGCCAAGGCAAATGCTCTACGCGCGCTCCCGCAGCCTCTGCTATTGCAACAGTTTCATCAATAGAACCTGTATCTACAACAACCATCTCATCTACAAAAGTCTTTACTGAGTCAAGACAAGCAGCCAAGCAATTCTCTTCGTCACGAACAATCATTGAGAGACTGAGCATTTGATAGAGAAGAATTAATTAGACGTTATAGCCATCAGTTAGTGAATTCATTAATCATTACATGCTGACTAGATTCAGGATCCTGGACAGGTTCAAGCAGAGAAGATAGAGCTTGTTTCTGGGCCTCAGGCATTTGTCCAGGGCTATATACAGCTGGAATAGAGCTATCAAGAACCTTCAATAATTGCTCCCAAATATATGGACTCCCATAAACAACTAATCCCGCCAAGCGTTGCTCTCTCTGCAACTGTTGCAAAACTGCTTGCCACGGCTCCTGGCAATCCCTTTTTCCTCGAAATGGATTACCCCTGATGAACAACTGCAAAATTAAAGGCCCATCTCCTAAACGATCCAAAGCCAAAGGACTACTCGTATCATCCTGCCAAGGATTAACGCCCATTGGATGAGAAATAACAGTTCTGTAGCCCACCTTCTCAGGTAAAGAAATTGCAGGCGCAGAATTACTCAGAATGGTGCAGGGAAATACTCCGTCTATCCTTAAAAAATTCAAGCCCTTTTGAGCAGGTTGAATTGGTTTTAACTGATGAATTTCCAGAGTACTTCGCACCAAATCTTCAGACAAAGCCTGATCTTCAGATCGCTCAAGCTCAAAACTCCTATTGATAAAAAATCTCTCATTTTGAGGAGAGGAGGAGGTCTCTAATGTCGCCAAAGCATTACGTCTACGCTCTAAAGCCTCATCAAGTCTTTGCATAGGAACTTGTCCTGAAAGCAGGGCCTCTGTTAATGCCTCTATAGCGATACCTGGTTCCTTCGGCATAAGTATCAAATCAACTCCTGCATCAAATGCCATAACAGCTGCCTCTCCTGAACCATAGATCTGAGTAATTGCTTTCATTACGAGCGCATCGGTGACAATTAACCCTTCAAAACCAAGCTTCTGACGCAGAAGATTGGTAATCAACTCACGCGAAGTAGTCGTTGGATTGTCAGGATCAATATTTGGGAATAATAAATGTCCCGTCATCACAGAGCTGACACCAGCGGCAATTGCACTACGAAACGGAATTAATTCACAATCTTCAAGTTCATGAATATTTTGATCGAGTATTGGTAAGTCAAGATGTGAATCAACCCCTGTAGCTCCATGGCCTGGGAAATGCTTTGCACATGAAAGAACACCTTCGAGAGAAAGACCCTGATGAAAAGCAGAAGCTAAAGCAGAAACTGTTTCTGGGTCTTGTCCCCAAGCCCTCACATTGATTACGGGATTGTCAGGGTTAGTGTTCACGTCACAAACAGGAGCAAGTATCCAATTGAGTCCGCAACTGCGTGCCTGATAGCCCGTACAACGGCCATAACGTTCAGCCAATATCTTTGCTTCTTCAGGATCACTCGTATGTAATCGCGCGAGAGCCATTGGCGGAACCAACCAAGTACCTCCATGGAATCTTTGTCCCATACCCTCTTCAACATCCGCACAAAGCAGAAGAGGATTGGCGGCCCATTGCCGCAGAGTCCTACATCTATGGAAAAGTTCTGTACTAGTACCCCCAAGCAAAAGAACTCCACCAACTCCTTGCCCAAGCAGAGTTTGCAGTTCCTTGTTAGTCAACTCCCATGCCGGGTAATTACGTTGATTATCCAAAGCATGTCCACTTGCACGAACAACAAACAATTGAGCTACATCAGCTCGCAGATCGCTTTGAATCTCTGATGACATCACTAATCTTCCATCTCTAACGCACTCTCACCTCGGCTTTCTCTCTCATTTTCCAATTGTCCCAATAAATTCAAAACCGAGGTGCCTTTCTCAATACCTCGATCAATCTGAAAAACAACTTCTGGAGCTCTACGCATTTGAAGTCTTCTAGCCAACTCCCCTCGCAAAAAACCACTAGCTGCATTCAAGCCAGCCATAACTTCATCTCTTTGATTTCCTTCCCCATAAATGCTTACGAAAATCTTGCAATGCTGCAAATCTCCAGAGACTGAAACTTCAGTAATAGTGATCATTCCCTGATGAACCCTTTCATCTCGAATGCCATTAATCAACAACTCACTAACCTCACGGCGAATGAGAGAAGCCACCCGCTCAACTCGACGTCCCTGTGCCATAACTACGCCAATGCTGTAGGAAATACCATTGCTCGAACAATAAAGCCAAGGGTTATCAGCCCACTAACCAATGCTGCAAGCAGAGACACAGCTGTCACTGGATTAGCACTACGTTTGACTAACGGTCCTAACGCCGACGCAAATACTCCAAGAATGATCGAAATCAAGTAGGTCGGGTAACGAGCCACATTTGAAAAGAACTCACCCATTGCATTCCTGAAAAGTGACTTTGGTAGCTACTCTGCCTGTCTTTTGATGGAGAAGCCATGTTGGAACTGCATCAATTTCGCCATTCAGCTTTTTGCTTAAAAGTAAGAATGGCTCTGGCAGCAAAAAACCTAACCTACAGAACCATTGCGGTTACTCCTGGAATTGGGCAATTAGAACTTTTCAAACTCTCTGGCCAAAGACAAGTTCCAGTATTAGTGGATGGAGACCATGTAATTGCTGATTCCAGTGCAATTATTCGGCATCTGGACAGTATCCAGCCTGAACCTAAATTAATTCCATCCGATTCTCAACAATCTGCTCTAGTACATCTAATAGAAGATTGGGCTGATACCACGCTGGCGTCTGCAGCCAGGAGCGCTCTCATTCAGGCTGTTGGTTTTGACAAAGAGCTTCGAGAAAACTTAATTGCAAAAGATCTTCCAGAATCCTTCAAGCAAGTCATAAACCAGGTGCCATATGGTTTTTTTAATGGAATTAAAGAGATAACAAACAAGGGAGAACGGAGTGAATTAATAATTAGCCTTGAAAAATTATCTAAACTCCTAGGAACACATTCCTGGCTAATTGGCAATAAAATGAGCGCAGCAGATATATCAGTGGCTGCACAATTGTCTTTAGTTAAATTTCCATCTTCCTCAGGCATTCCTCTCGAAGGGAAAGGTTGTCCAGGGATTAAAGATAGTCCTAATCTTCGAGAATTATTCAATTGGCGCGATCAACTGGAAAAATTGCTCTTTCACGGAGATCAAACCAAAAACGACGCTAGTTAATTTCCTAA
>QCRX01000025.1 GCA_003209275.1 Prochlorococcus sp. AG-463-P14 | reverse complement strand
AAAACATTACCGACCAAGGAAGTCAGAACGTTTGTTATAGAGCCTTCCTCAAAGAGGTCGAGAGGGTAGGCGATGAAAGCATAAAAGGATTCTTTGTCACCAGGTACATCCTCAATGCGATAACAACGACCCTTATAAAATTCAAGGTCGGTTAGCAATTCGGACCAAACTGTAGACCATGTACCTGTAGAAGATTCAGCAGCAACAGCAGCTGCAACTTCCTCTCTGGGAACACCTTCTTGGCCTGTGCACTTAAAGCAAGCCAAAAGGTCTGTGTCTAGGGGAACATAATCGGGAGTCCAGTAGGTGTCTCTGTACTCCTTTACCCCTGCGTCATACTTCTTGCTCATTAGATAACTCCTATAAGTCGGTATTAGGGATTGAAATTGCTAAAGCTCTATCAAGAGCTTTTCAGCAAACTTCAGTCCTTTTGACCAAGGAAATTGCCATTACCAAGTGCAGGCTCAACTTCACGATGAGGACGAGCAATGATGTGTGCTGCAACCAGTCCATCACCTACGCGCTCACATGCATCTGCTCCTGCACGAACAGCAGCGTTAACAGCTCCGGTTTCACCACGAACTAAAACGGTTACGTAGCCACCGCCAACGAACTCACGACCGATAAGGCGCACTTCGGCTGCCTTGGTCATTGCGTCAGCTGCTTCAATTGCGGGTACAAGGCCGCGAGTCTCGATCATGCCGAGAGCTATACCCATAGTTTCGTTAGCCATTGCCTGCCTAAGTAAAGGGTGGAATGTTCGTCATGGACAATGCTCTCAATAGGGCTTTCTCGTCAAGCGAAATTTGCTAAAAACTCGATCAAAGTTTTTACTACCTCTCATAAGCCTGGCTTATCACCCTGTCCCTGACTGTTTTAAACAGCTGTGGTTATTTGGGTCAGGACCTCATCACATTCGCTTGCGGAACGTTATTTCTATAGGTATTTTCTCCGCCTGAGACAGGTCCCTAGGTTTTACCAAGGGGTGGAATGTTCAACCCATCCTGTCTCAAATCATTCAAAAAATTACCCGGCAATCACCTTTGACCTGCAAAATGGGTTGTAATTTCGGCGATCTGTTTTGACAAAGCCACTGTTAACAATTGCCAGTGGCAACCCTAAAAAAGTCGCCGAAATAGAGGAAATGATTGGCCCATTACCTATTAACTTTCAGTCGCAACCAAAAGAGTTATCTATAGAAGAAACAGGTTTAACCTATTTAGAGAATGCCCTTTTAAAAGCTCGAGCGGCTTCTCAAGCCACAGGAACTTGGACTATTGCAGACGATTCAGGACTTGAAGTAGATGCTCTTGATGGAGGGCCTGGACTTTTTTCAGCAAGATTTGCTCCAAGCAATGAAGAAAAAATCCAGAAGATCCTAAAGCTCCTAATTGATACTCCCTACCGCAGTGCTCGCTTTCGAAGCGTCATGGTTCTTTGTGATCCAACAGGAAATCTAATCAAAGATGCAGAAGGAATGTGTTGGGGGGAAATTCTTAAAGCCCCTGCATACCCACAAGGAGAATTCGATTCATTGTTCTGGGTAAGAGAATCAGGATGTACCTACGGTGAATTAAGCAAAGAACAACTAACAAAGCTGGGAAGTAGAGGCAAAGCAGCCAGGATCCTTGCTCCCTATCTCCTTAAAGCATTTAATTTGGCTAGTTAATGCTTCCTGATCAGCTGTTGATCTGATCAATAGCTCGCATTGCTGCTGCAGCTGCCTCTTCTACATCTCCTTCTCTACCAGCAAGAGTTAAACGACCAAATGCACCTACTCCTTTAACGTCTACAACAGTAATATTTGAAGCCTTTTCAGCCTCATTAGCAGCTATCAATACATACCCAGCTGGCTCTGTCTCAAGTATGAACATACTCATTCCAGATTGAATCATGGAACCACGTCGATTCTGACGATTAATCAGAACTGCATGGTCAGGGGTAATCGCCCTAATCACCTCAGTCCAACTAACTTCACAAGGACTACGTCTACTGACGGTACTACCAATAGCATCTAGTACTACATCACCAGAATGTAGAACAGTACTTTGATCACGGTGATATAAAGCAAGAGATCCAAAGGCCCTTTCCACGACCATTTGTCCAAGCCGTACATTGCTTGCCTTAAGAGCTATGTCGGTAACTCTATGAACTGCCATGCCCGGAGAGACTTCCATCCAAAGACATGCATCACCTGGTATTGGCAGGAATCCTTGGCTAACCGTGCCCATGTAAGCAGCAAGCTGAGGCTGCAAAGAATCAAGGAATACGTATGTGCGCAACTCAATTTGTTGCACATGACTTGCCTGACGAGCGACTCTCGCTGTCTCTGAATCTGTAGTAATTACACAGCTTGCACCCGAAGTCTGAGGATGAACCTCAGTCCCTGTAACAAGCGAACTCCCTCCGAGTCGCCGCTCATAATTATCTAGGCTGGCGAATCCGGTCATGGCGCGGATAATACCGGACCGATCCACGATTTAGTCAACCTTTAACCTTGCAAGCTGAATTAGAGCCGATACCTTCTAAGAAATATATATGTCTTGATAATGTCTACCTCACAGAAAAGTGCTGCTGATCAAACCACACTTCCAACTGAGCTAAAAGCAGAACAGACCTTAGGTCTCATCGGTTTAGGCCTAATGCAAAAGTTGTCTCGTGAGGGTGCCTCAGAATGGAACTGGTCTTTAGAAGAAGAAAAAGGAACAGCTGATTTACATTTGCTACGACAAAGGCTTGAACTAACAGCCCTAGCAATAGAAACCGGTGCACCTTTAAGTACATCAGAAGTCAGCCAACTCCTTGGAGCTCGTCCTGGGTCCGAACAAACTCAAAGAGGAGGATTACTCGCACGTAGAATCAGTAGAAATGTGTGGAAACTAAGTCGTTTGGAGAAAGAATCGTCCTATTGGCGTAATTAATAGCAAATAAACTTAGATCAGGATTCCAAAACAGAACTGTTATCAATATGAGCCTATTGATCACTTAACTCCCGTAGTGAAAAGCAAATTTATGTACATTTCTAGATATAACCCCCCAAGCAACCTGTCCTTATAATTTCAATTTTCACAGTCATAGACTATAAAATTCAATTTTTTTAGCAAGACCTGTACAAAGTTGTTCTCCATTTTTAATCGAGAAGAAGCTTCATATGAGAGCCCAATCAAATTGCTACATAAACGCAACATAAGAACCTCAATCCCAAAGAGTTTCAGTGACTAAGGCCTAATTACTAATTATCTAGGCAGTTTAAATAAAGATATGAGAGTGGCCAATGAGCGGCGCAACGCTGCTGAAAGAAAGCGGACCTAGAGAAGTCTTCTGTGGACTTACCTCAATAGTTTGGCTTCATCGGCGCATGCCTGATGCCTTTTTCCTTGTGGTGGGATCACGAACCTGTGCCCATCTAATACAAAGTGCCGCAGGGGTAATGATCTTTGCTGAACCCCGCTTTGGGACAGCAATCCTTGAGGAAAAAGACCTAGCAGGTCTTGCCGACGCCCATGAAGAACTAGATCGAGTAGTGCATGATTTATTGGCTCGCCGTCCTGAGATTCGAACTCTTTTCCTTGTAGGTTCTTGCCCTAGTGAAGTCATCAAACTTGACTTAGCAAGAGTTGCAGAAAGACTAAATAGCAAGTTGAACGGAACCGTTCGAATAGTTAATTATTCAGGTAGCGGAATTGAAACAACTTTTACTCAAGGTGAAGACGGCGCATTAAAAGCACTAGTGCCATTAATGCCTACGAGCCAAGATGAACAACTTTTACTAGTTGGAACACTTGCCAATGCTGTCGAAGATCGACTTGTAAAACTATTTAATCGCCTTGGGATAACAAAAGTCTCGAGTTTTCCTCCGAGACAGTCGACCAACCTTCCATCAGTTGGTCCTGGGACACGTGTCCTTCTAGTCCAACCCTATCTAAGTGAAACAGCCAGATTGCTCAAAGATAGAGGAGCAGAAATTCTTTGTGCTCCATTCCCTTTAGGGGTTGAAGGGAGCATGCTATGGATGCAAACAGCAACAAGCTCTTTCGGAATAAAGGACTCAACAGTCCAAGAGATATTGAATCCTTTAATCCTGAGAGCTCGCCAAGCTCTAACTCCTTACAAAGAAAAACTTACTGGAAAGCGCCTTTTTCTTTTACCCGAGTCACAACTTGAGATTCCATTAGCTCGTTTTCTTAATCGAGAATGTGGCATGCAGATTGTTGAAATCGGTACGCCATATCTCAATAAAGAGATGATGAGCAAAGAATTGGAGCTTCTACCAGAAAACACAGTTGTTGTTGAAGGACAACATGTTGAGAAACAACTCGACCGAGTTCGCGAAAAGCATCCTGATTTGGTTGTTTGTGGAATGGGCTTAGCCAATCCATTAGAAGCAGAAGGAATTTCGACAAAATGGTCTATAGAACTTGTTTTCAGTCCAATACACGGTATTGATCAATCCTCAGACCTTGCAGAATTATTCTCAAGACCACTCCACCGTCACGAACTTCTTAACCGTAAACAACTAGCCAACGCATAACGAAATGGAATTAACTCTTTGGACATATGAAGGACCTCCTCATGTCGGGGCCATGAGAATTGCATCTTCCATGGAAGATGTTCACTACGTTCTGCATGCCCCACAAGGTGACACCTACGCAGACCTCCTTTTCACGATGATCGAAAGACGCGGGAAAAGGCCTCCTGTAACTTATACGACTTTTCAAGCCAGAGATCTTGGTGGGGACACAGCGGAATTAGTCAAAAGCCATATCCGCGAGGCAGTTGATCGGTTTGAACCCAAAACACTATTAGTAGGAGAAAGTTGTACTGCTGAATTAATTCAAGATCAACCAGGATCTCTTGCCGCAGGTATGGGGCTAAATGTTCCTGTTGTAAGTCTGGAACTGCCTGCATATAGCAAAAAAGAAAATTGGGGAGCGGCTGAGACCTTTTATCAACTTGTACGAGGACTTCTAACTAATCAAACATCCACGAAAGAACAAAAAGAACATCTTCCAAATAGATGGAAAGAAGCAAATAGACGTCCAAAAGTCAATCTTCTAGGCCCATCCTTACTAGGTTTCAGATGCAGAGATGATGTAATCGAAGTGAAGAAGCTTCTCTCTGATTTTGGCATTGAAATAAATGTTGTAGCTCCACTAGGAGCCTCTTCTGATGACCTAAGAAAACTCCCTGAAGCAGATGTAAATGTATGTCTATATCCAGAAATTGCTGATTCCACATGTCAATGGCTTGAAAGAAATTATGGAATGCCATTTAGCAAAAAGGTCCCTATTGGAGTTGGAGCAACAAAAGAATTTTTAGAGGAGCTCCATGAGCTTTTGGAGATGACACCACCAGATAAGAATCAAATCTCAAGAAAATCTAGACTTACCTGGTATTCAGAATCAGTTGATTCCAATTATTTAACAGGTAAGCGTGTCTTCATTTTTGGAGATGGCACCCATGTCCTAGCAGCTTCAAAGATTGCCAACGAAGAGCTAGGTTTCGAAGTTGTAGGGCTAGGCACTTACAGCCGTGAAATGGCACGCCCAGTCCGTGCGGCCGCGAAAGAACTTGGATTAGAAGCCTTAATAACTAATGACTATCTAGCAGTAGAAGCAGCTATGGAAGAAGTTGTTCCCGAATTAGTTCTTGGGACACAAATGGAAAGACACAGCGCAAAGAGACTAGGCATTCCATGTGCAGTAATTAGCACACCAATGCATGTTCAAGACGTACCTGCTCGCTACAGCCCTCAAATGGGATGGGAAGGAGCCAATGTAATTTTCGACGATTGGGTTCACCCTCTAATGATGGGACTCGAAGAACATTTAATAGGTATGTTCAGGCATGACTTCGAGTTCGTAGATGGCCATCAAAGTCATCTCGGACATTTAGGGGGGCACCAAGAAAAACCAAAAGACGATCCACAAAGTATTCCTAGCGAATCATCTTCATCAGAAGAAAGTCCTACATGGACTCCAGAAGGGAAAGAAGAGCTCGCCAAGATCCCTTTCTTCGTGAGAGGGAAGGTTCGCAGAAATACAGAAAAGTATGCGAGACAAGCAGGATGCCGCAAAATTGACGGAGAAACTCTTTACGACGCAAAAGCTCACTTCAAAGCCTGAGAGAAGATACCCCTACAGACTTAACTCTTAAACGGCATGAGTATATAGACTTAATAAATATGAAAAAAGCCATCATTTGTTTTGACTTGAAGGCAAAAAATAACCATCATGTTTCGAATTTCGTAAACAATCTAAAACCAGACAAATAAAGCTCTTAAATGAATACGATGAATATTAGTTAAGGTCTTTAAATGACTTCCACCCTTACGCGTCCTACTGATGGGGAGGGTAGTGTTCAAGTTCAACAGGATCCTTCTGTTCATATTCAGGAAGGTGCCTTAGTTATCGCTGTATATGGGAAAGGTGGTATTGGGAAATCAACCACTTCTTCAAACTTATCTGCAGCATTTTCAAAACTAGGCAAGAAGGTCCTTCAAATAGGTTGTGACCCTAAGCACGACAGCACCTTTACTCTTACTCACAAGATGGTGCCGACTGTAATTGACATTCTTGAAGAGGTTGATTTCCACAGCGAAGAATTAAGGCCCGAAGACTTCATGTTTCAAGGCTTTAACGGCGTCATGTGTGTAGAGAGTGGTGGTCCGCCAGCAGGTACAGGATGTGGTGGTTATGTCACGGGACAAACAGTAAAGCTCCTCAAGGAGCACCACCTTCTTGAAGATACCGATGTAGTGATATTCGATGTACTTGGAGATGTGGTTTGCGGAGGATTTGCTGCACCATTGCAACATGCAAACTATTGCTTGATAGTTACTGCAAACGATTTCGATTCAATATTTGCCATGAATCGCATTGTTCAAGCAATAAATGCTAAAGCAAAAAACTACAAGGTTCGTCTAGGTGGAGTAATTGCTAATCGTTCCGCAGGTTTAGATCAGATAGAAAAGTTTAACGAGAGAACAGGTCTAAAAACCATGGCACATTTTAAAAATGTAGATGCAATTCGACGTTCAAGGCTTAAAAAATGCACCATTTTTGAAATGGACCCTGAAGAAGAGGGAGTAGTGGAAGTCCAAAACGAATACTTATCACTTGCGAAGAAAATGATCGAAAATGTAGAGCCACTTCAAGCAGAGCCTTTAAAAGACAGAGAAATTTTTGACCTCTTAGGATTCGATTGATTAAATAGAAATCTAAGAAAATTTTATTTAGTTAATCCAACAAGTTGCATAGATAACTCCCAAACGCGTCGAGATGTCATTGGATCAGTAACTCTATCTGAGAGCTCCTGGGAGAACTGTTGTCGACCTTTTCGCTGTCTATTACCCCAACTCCAGTGAACTCCTGAAATACCAAATTGAGGCTCCGCCACAACTTGAGCGACTCTATTTCCAGCGGTTTGCTGAGTAACAAATCCGCCTGTAATCAGCTTCTGAAACCAAGGGAAGAGAATTTGGAAAAGCTTCGGTGTGTTTCTAAAAAGCTTTGTATTAGCGACACAACCCGGATATAAAGAACTAAATACTATTGGAGAGTCTTTATAACGACGATGTAATTCCTGGGTAGTGATCATATTACAAAGCTTGCTGTCTTTGTAAGCCTTGCCAGGCTTAAAGCGTTTTCCACTAGCCATACTTATAGGTTCACGAAAACCATACTCAAAGCCAGAAAGATCTCCTAAATCTGCAGGGGCAGGAATAGGAATTTTTCCCCCAAGTTCCTTTAAATTTGCAGTGACAGTTCCAAGAATTACCACCCTAGGAGGTTCAGCTCCCCAACCTCTACCTGTCCAAACTGGCCTATTGGAATTTCTCATATTGTCTAGCAATAATTGGATTAAAAGAAAATGGCCAAAATGATTTGTAGCCATGGAAATCTCATAACCCTGAGGAGACCGTGAAGGTCTCCTCAGTCTTGGCAAATAAACTGCGGCATTACAGACCAGTGCATCTAAAGGTTCATCAAGCAAATTCAAAAGACTTTTTACACCTGTTCTGACACTCTCTAAATCACCAAGATCCATGCACAGATGCATCAACTGTCTATTACTGCCAAATGGCAGTCCCAAACTTATCGCTGCAGCCTCTGCCCTTAAAGGATTCCTATTGGCTGTAATAACTCGCCATCCAAGATCTACAAGGGCCTTTGTCGCATACAAGCCAACCCCCGAGGTGGTTCCTGTTATAAGGACAGTGCCAGGAGCAGCTTGAAAAGACGCCATCTTGTAAATACGAACTATGTGTTTTTTAGAAGGTATATCGATAAGAAGCTAAGTTCCCTGTCATAAAGAAATGGAACTTACCGCCAGATAACTCTCACACGATTTGGAGTAATCCACTGATCATTCTCATCCATCAAACGCCTATCTCCACCAATAGTGAACAAATTATCAAAACTTTTCTGGAGACTCACTAACCGTAAGGACTCACTTCCTAAAACTGAAACGATCTCAGAATGACGATCTACTCTCTTATGAGAAGCTAAACCTAAATTCAACAAACTTAAGGCTCCAACAGCTATTAGCCCTAATTTCATTAGAAGAGCCACAATGCTGTAGATAAGCTCTCTTTGCTGTTCTTGCAACTGCAAAGTTGATGCCAATGTAGCTGCATCAACTTTTTCTGATTTAGGTAGTCCAGACCTGTACTTCTTATGAGGCAACCGTTTGTGGCTGCGTTTTACAGGCCTTGAATCCTCCAGGGATGCAGGCAGCAAAGAGATAATTGTCGATTAACTTGCTTTTAACGCAAACAAGGCATTATGGGAAGCCTTTAAGCTCGACTTAAAGTAATCCCAAGGCGAAGAGCAAGAATGCCAGCATGAACCGCGACAACTAAGCAGAGTCCTGCAAGATCGATAGTGGGGGTGGGGTCCATAAAGGAAACTTCTAGGTCAAACGTATTCTCCTCTGAAACAGGCAATAATGACCACTATTTGCAAAGCCCTGTCACACCTTTAAATCAGAAGAACGCTTTAACCGAGCATTGTTCTGATTTAAAGGTGTAATCAAACAAGTTGTTTTCATTCAGAGGTTCTGATTCCATAGATAGGTACCAATAGGGAAATGATCACCTCTTGAAAATTTTAATCTAAGGTTCAAGGCCAAGCCTATAACAAGTAAGCTTGATAAAGTCACAAACGATATTTGACTTTTGATCTGTAGAATCTCAAGACGATTGAAGTCGAATCATATAAAATCCATATAAGATATTTCATCAAAAATGATGAAATCTTTTGACATGAAGTATAAAGCAAATCCTTTTTCGTAAATGCAAAGAAACATTCATTTGAATTCACCTCTTAAAAAGGAAGGTCTTCTTATTCCTCATTTGTACTTGCCAGGCCAAGTACAAATGGCTTTAGATCTAATGCTTTTAGAAAAATCAATTAACGAGAACAGCATTTGTCCAATATTACGGTTCTACACTTGGGAGGGTAATTATTTATCAATTGGAAAAAATCAAAAAAACTTACCTAAAAAATGGCAGGCGCTGCTAAAGAGTAAAAGACTTCAAATAGTCAGGAGGCCAAGTGGTGGGAGCGCTGTACTCCATAAAGGAGGTCTTACTTATTCGCTTATATGGCCTTCGCCACCAAAGAAAAGACGAGAGTCCTATTTTTTAACAAGTAAATGGCTAATTAATGGATTTACTAAATTAGGCTTAGAGTTAAAGTTTGGCAGTCAATCTCAGCAGTATCTAGAGAAAAATTGCTTTAACACTTCAACGTCTGCAGATCTTATAGATAAACAAGGAAACAAAAGAATAGGTAGTGCACAGTTTTGGTGTCAGAATTATTTACTCCAACATGGAGAAATAATTTTAGACCCGCCTAAGGATCTTTGGTTAGATGTCTTTGAGTGTGATCCTCCTGAAGCTGCGCCTAAATCAATCCATCGTTCTGAGCTAGAAAAAGTGCTAATAAATGAAATGAAATCATATTGGCCACATATAAGATGGAAGCATCGTGAAATTACTGGCAATGAATTAGTTGTCCTAGAGAAACACGCACCTAATTATTTGCTCAAGTCAAACGATTCCTATTTTTCTACCATTCCTGATGAAATCATTGACTCAACAACCTGAGGCAATGCAATCCCAAGGGGATATATATTTTGACTTCGAGCGACTTCAAGAAAAGCCTTGGGAAGCTTCAAACCTAAACGTTTCAGGACTGCCTGACCGATATCTACTCTATCCAATGTTCCTGAAGGTAAACCAGCAAGATTAAAGACAAGAAGTCTTCCACTTCTTGTCTTCTCCAATTCAATTACCGCAGTCCAAAGAGGGGCTTTTTCTCCAATTGAAGGTAATTCTTTAAGAGGTTGTGTGAAATCAGCTATACGATGTTTTTCCCAGTGTTGTACAGGAAGATCCTTCAATGGTTGATCAGTTATATAACCAATCCATCGACCAGCACTACAAACTAATACCCATTCCGGGATTCTCTCATCATCAGCAATTCCTATTCTTAATTTGCTTAAGGCACTTAGAGATTGATCTTCTTCTAGTACGCGAAAACGTCGCCCACAAGCTTCACTAACTAAAGCTTCACTCAACACATTCTGAAAAGCTAGCATCTGAGCTTCTGATCGAGATGCAGACAAACCAAACCAGCCAAGCATTATTAGCCACAAGCCCCCAAGACCTCCTCCCTTCAAGCAAATCCATATTCCAAATACTATTGCAAAAAAAGACAGGCACCTACCTGTGGAAGTGGCAGCTTTTATACCTTTTTGTCTACTACCAGTGAACTGCCAAACTATGGCTTTAAGAATTACTCCTCCATCCAATGGCAATCCTGGTAACAAGTTGAACAATGCCAATACAAGATTGAGTGATCCCAACTGGCCCAAGAGATTTGCCAGCAACGGGCTTACATCTGCAGCCGATTGAACGCTTCTGAGCAACACCAATGCTAAAAGCAAACTCACTAAAGGACCAGCTGCAGCTACACGTAAGGTCGCCATTGGGGTAGAACATTCCCTCTCAACTCTTGCGACACCCCCAAGGAGAAAAAGTGTGATACTTCGAACTTTAACCCCTTCATTTAAAGCCACAAAAGAATGACCAAGTTCATGAAGAACAACAGACAAAAACAACAGTAAAGCTGTTACAAGGCCTAATCCCCAACTGAACAAAAGCGGTAACGTTGAACCCGAAACATTTGAGACTTGCTGATGCGAAGACCAAGTGAAGACCAAAAGTATCAAGAACCAACTCGGATGGACCCTTAAAGGAATTCCTCTAATTCTCATAAATTCCCAGCCATCCATATCTTTTGGCTCCATCTAGCCTTGTTCCAGGCAAAAAGCTAACCAATCCTAGAAAAGAGATTAGACAATGGCCTTTACAAGTGGGTCTTCAACATCGACCGAAATCAAGATCTGTGGAATAAAAGAAATTGCACAGGCAAAAGCAATCTCAAATATGGGAGTTGACGCTATAGGAGTAATTGGTGTGAAGGGTTCTCCCCGTTTTGTAGATGAAGAGCAAAGACGAAATCTTTTTTCAGAACTCAAAACCTTCTCTCCAACACTGAAACGGGTTTGGGTGATTGCAGACTTAGATAACGCTGAATTAGCTTCTGCCCTTAGCGGTGATGGAATACCTTCGGTTATTCAACTCCATGGGAATGAGTCTCTCAATCGATGCTCACAATTACGTCAGGAATATCCTGAAATTGAGTGGTGGAAAGCTTTACGCATAAGAAAAAAATCTGACTTTTTATTAGCTCAAGCATATACAGGATATATAGATAAACTCCTCTTAGATGCCTGGAGTCCTAGAGAACTTGGAGGATCAGGTCTTCGAATTCCACTTGAATGGATCAAACAAGCCGAAATAAATTTACCTTGGTGGCTAGCCGGAGGTATATCTGCAGAGTGGATCCCAGAAGTACTTTCCAAGGTAAAGCCATTTGGGATAGATGCATCTAGTCGTCTAGAGATATCCCCAGGATTAAAAGATTTAGAAAAAGTGAATTCTCTAATAAAAGCAGTCAAGAAAAGCAAATAGATATTAGTAATTAAAAAATTTATCTGGCGAGAAAATCTTAATTTAATTGATTAACTAGAAGAAATAGAATTTTTCAAAAGGCTCCAGAAGCCGGCATAAGTGTCAAGTCCTCAATGACCTGTGTAGCTGGCTGTTCAGCCAAGTACAGGAGAGCTGAAGCAGCTTGATCAACTGAAAGCATCGAATCACGATTAAATCCACTTTGAACAGAATCTGTATCCCAAAGAGAAGAATTCACCGAGCCAAGAGTAAGAGTACAAGCTCTAATTGAATTAATCCGTTCCTCTTCAGCTAAACAACGAGTGAAACTAGATAAGGCCGCTTTACTTACGCAATAGCCACTCCATTGAGGAAAAGCGTTATTAGCAGCGTGACTACTTACATTAATTACCAAACCACCTTTTTGCCTCATTAAAGGAACTACTGCAGAGCAAATCTGAAACACACTAGTCAGATTCATTTGGATCAACCATTGCCAACTGTCTATCGGCATTGAAAGAAGTTCACCTGTCCAGGCCACTCCAGCATTATTAATCAAAACTGATGGACATAAGTCCTTTTCAATCAATTCATCAAATCCAGGTTTAATCGCATTTGGATTAGATAGGTCAATTGATTTGTAGCGAATTTTTCTTCCTGTCATTATTAGTTCATCGCTTAAAAACTTAAGAGAGTTTTCGTTACGAGCAACTAAAAGAAGATCCCAACCTTTATTGGCAAACAACTTCGCAGTTGCTTCACCAATTCCACGAGATGCTCCCGTAATCAGAGCTGTAGGCAATGAAAATATGCAATCAAACCAAACTCTAAGCACTCATCCCACTTTCTGAGGTACTTGGCTCTAAAACTTTCCCCATAGCCCTAAATTTGTGATAACGAGCTTGGCGTAATTTCTCAACAGAGAGACTTAAAAGCTCATCGAGATGTTTTTCCAAAGCTTGCCTAAGAACTTCTCCAGCCTTTAAAGGAGCCCAATTATTCCCTCCTGCTGGCTCCTTAAGCACCTCGTCAACGACACCAAGGCTCAATAGGTCTTCGCCAGTTATTTTGAGAGCAGCGGCAGCCTCAGGCGCCTTCGCAGCATCTCTCCAAAGGATTGAAGCACAAGCTTCTGGGCTTGCAACTGTATAAACACTGTGTTCGAACATAAGCAACCTGTCAGCAACACCTATACCTAAAGCGCCTCCAGAGCCACCTTCACCAATCACCGTTGCAATAATAGGAACACGCAAACGGAACATTTCGCGAAGATTAACTGCAATTGCCTCCCCCTGACCTTGTTCCTCAGCCAGCAAGCCTGCGTAGGCACCAGGTGTATCGATAAAAGAAAGAATTGGCAACTTAAACCTATCTGCATGCTCCATTAATCGCAGTGCTTTGCGATATCCGCCTGGAGTCGCCATTCCAAAATTTCTGGCCACATTTTCTTTCGTATCTCGCCCCTTTTGTTGGCCTAATAAGAGCACAGCTCTTTCACCAATTCTGGCAATGCCTCCAATCAAAGCTTGATCATCACTCCCATTTCTATCTCCATGCAATTCGACCCAGTCATCACAAAACATTTGAATAAAATCCAAAGTGCTAGGCCTTTGAGGATGTCTAGCCACTTGAATCTTTTGAGCAGGAGTTAATGCTTGGAAGATTTCATCTCTTCTTCGTGCTGCCAACGTTTCAAGCTGAAGAAGTTGCTGACTTACATCAACCTCAGAATCTCGAGCAAGTTCACGAATTTGTTCAATTTGCTTCTCAAGTTCAACCAATGGCTTCTCGAATTCCAGAAGATAACGACGAGCCATAAGTAAAAAAGTTTTAGAGAGGGCTTCAAGCAGCTGCTATCTGCAACTGAGGTTTGAGATTCAGAGTTGAGAATCCGTGTCTTACAGAAGCCTCACCTATGAAATCCATTTTGTCGAGAGTGATGTTATTGCGTCCCCAACTGAAATTGGTATGACAATCTTCAAACTCCAAAAGCATTGCTTCAGCAAAACAAGCAAACATTTCTCTTTGGGGATTTTCCATCTCTGCAAGTTCCATCATGCTCCAACCAATATCAGTAAAAAATTCCACTATTCCGCCTTTTAATACATGTACAGCTGCACCTGAGAATTTTTCATCAAGGTTTTTAGGATATCCACCATCAATCATCAAGCAAGGGGTTTTCAACTTAGAAGAATCAATTTCAAGTGTTCTTGGCATGCTTGCGACCCAAACAACCACATCAGCTTCAGGCAAAGCCTCTTGAAGGCTAAGTATGCGACCACCTCCCAAATCCTTCTGCAACTCAATCAAAGGCTGCTGTTGTCTTGCCACCAAGAGCAGTTCCTGTACTCCAGTTCTTTCAGAAAGCCAACGACAGACTGCACTTCCAATATCGCCAGTCGCACCAACAACAGCCACTCGAGCTTTCTTTAGATCAATTCCTATTGAAGGTGCATTTATTTCAAGTTGTCGTGAAATAACCCAAGCAGTATGTGTATTACCAGTAGTAAATCTCTCCCATTCAAGAGTTGTATTTCTAACGTGTTGATGCTGAAGAAGATTGAAATTTTCAAAAATAATTGAAGTAAACCCGCCCAAGGCAGTGATATTTATACCTTTCTTCTGGGCAAGCTCCATAGCATTTAGAACTTTTCTTCTAGCTGTTTTAAATCGACTGAGCATCTCAGGCACAAAGCAAGAGTCGATATACGAGCCTTGAATGCTCTTACCAACCTTGCTAACGACCTCTACATGCTCAACAAGCTGTGGAGGGGCACTACACCAAACATCTAAATCA
>QCRX01000024.1 GCA_003209275.1 Prochlorococcus sp. AG-463-P14 | reverse complement strand
TCTCGTAATTCAAGTTCATTCTATAATTTGTAAGTAAGGCAGTAATCAATTGTCTTCACTACCGAACTTAGACTCCAGCCCATTAAAAAGAATAGTCCATACAATACTTCCTTGATAAGAGATTTTCACCTCTTACCAAGGAAGTATTTCACCATTTGCATGCCAAAATGAACCAGAAGTATCTAATGAGAGTGAATCAATCCTTTTAAGAAGTCCATTGACTGACTCAGAAGGATTTACTCCATACTGAGTAAATCCTGTCATGCGAGTGCTTACAAGACCTGGATGCAAAAGGGCCACTGAAATACCTCGAGGCTTTAAATCAATAGATAAAGATTTTCCCGCCATGCAAAGTGCCGCTTTGGACATCCTATATCCATAAGAACCACCACTTGAATTATCTTCAATTGAACCCATCCTGCTGGTCATAAGAATGACTTTCGAACCTTCTCTCAAGTTGCTAACCATAGTCTTCGTAAAGTTCAAAGGCGCTAAAGCATTCACCTCAAATTGACGTCTAAGGCTTTCCTTCTCAAGACATTCAAAAGAATTATTTTCTGCAATAGCGGCATTTAATATCAAAACATCTATTTGAACTTCATTTAATTTCTCTTTGAAATTGAGAACTGAAGCTTCTGATGTGAGATCGATCCCAGGCTCAACTCTTACCCCAAGATCATCAAGATCTAGTGAGGAAGAGCGACAAGTTGCGATTACATCATCTCCGCGTGTCTTCAATTGTCGGCAATATTCCAGGCCTATTCCACGATTGGCTCCAGTTATCAGGTAAACAGTCAAATCAGAAAACAACTTTAAGGTCTTCTTAAGTCTCACACCCAATCTGATCGATTCAATATTTCAACAAACCTTCGAAATAGCTCTAAACCCTTTTGATGTCTGTAAAAAAAAGAACTCTTCAGGCGATAGAAAAGCAAAAACCCGCAAAAACACTTTATATGTCGCCAACTTGAAAAGTGGAACTTATTTCGGCAATTCTTTAGCCTACAAACAGATCTGTTTTGAATTGTGGCTTCAGGGGAATCCAAAAAGCCTTTCATTCCTGGTATAAGCACCAGGGCAATACACCACGGCAAAAGTTTTGCTGAAGAGACGGGCACAGTTATGCCTCCTATCTTCCCAAGCTCAACCTTTGCTTACGGCAACAAAGAAGGTTTTGATTACACACGATCAGGCAACCCTAATTTCCGAATACTTGAATCAGTGATTGCTTCTGTAGAAGACTGCAAATATGCCACCATTTTTGCCTCTGGGGTGAGTGCTATTACAGCAATTGCATCTTCTCTCCAGTCAGGAGATCTGGTTTTATGTGAAGAAAACCTCTATGGCTGCACTGTGAGGTTGTTCGAGCAAGTTTTTAGCAAGTTTGGCATCCAAACATCTTGGGTAGATTTCACCGACGCATCTAGCCACGAAGCAATCAAAACTCTCAAGCCAGCAATGATTTGGCTTGAGAGTCCAACGAATCCATTGCTCAAAGTCATAGATCTTGAAAAGATCTGCGAAGAAGCTGCAAAAGAACAAACTCCAGTAGTAGTAGATAACACCTTTGCAACAGCACTTCTACAAAAGCCTCTAGAGCTTGGTGCAACTATATCTTTAATGAGTACTACTAAATACATCAATGGGCATTCCGATGCCCTAGGTGGAAGTGTTTGTACGAATAGTTCTAAATGGCAAAATCGCATGACTTTTGCTCAAAAAGCACTTGGGTTGCAACCTTCTCCTTTTGATTGTTGGCTGATAACAAGAGGTATAAAAACATTGCCACTTCGAATGGAAAGGCAAGTAAATAATGCTGCTGCTCTAGCAGATATTCTTGCTAATCATCCCTCTATTAAATGGGTGCGATATCCATTCAGATCTGATCATCCTCAGCAAGAGATCGCATTAAGGCAAATGAATAGTGGAGGAGCAATTATCACAGCATGTTTAAAAGGAGATCTTGTTAAAACCCATTTGTTTTGTAAGACGCTTAAGTACTTCACCCTTGCAGAAAGCCTTGGAGGAATTGAAAGCCTTGTATGTCATCCAGCAACAATGACACATGCTGCTGTTTCCTCAGAAATGAAATCCCATCTTGGAATAGATAACTCTCTCGTTAGGTTCTCAGTAGGTTGCGAGGATATCGATGATTTAAGCAACGACTTAAAACTAGCCCTCAATCAATTGCAGTGATTAAGAGAAATTTGCTGCTAGACCCTTGTTGGAGTGCCAAAGATCTAGGCCAAGCTCTACCTGACAGCCCTCATGCAGTTTCAGTAGCACTACCTCGTTGGCAAGACGTAATTGCATATGAAGAAAAAGAGCCTGCCTGTATAGATGCGCTACAGGCTATTTATCCACGTTTTGGACTTAACCCACTTGTTTCAGAAATAGCGAAGCAGGCTCTTATTGTCAATGGTCTCGAAGAAAGTACAGCATGGCCTTATCCCAACTTTTCTGCAGCCAAAAAAGCGCAAGCTCACTGCCATCGAATGAGCAAAGATTCCATAACAAATATCACTGATATTTTAGGCCTTAAATGTCTAATAGCTAATAGCGAGGCTTCTCCTTATGCAAAGGCATTCTGGCAACACACAGGTCTTGGAGCCTCCTCTCGTCAAGCAGCAATAGCACTTAAGAAAGAGCATGCGCCTTCTTCCTATCAAGGAGATTTAGCTCGTACCACATTGTGTGAACGATTAGCTCAAATCTATTCTTGCCGAAGTGACTTTATAGGACTTCATCCTTCTGGAATGGCTGCACTTACAGCAGCATTAGAAGCCATAAGAAGTTTTCGCTCTGAAGGATGTTTTCTGCAATTGGGTTTCCCTTACGTGGACGTGCTCAAGTTGCCTCAGGTAATCTTTCAAGGCTGTGAACTTCTCTTAGAAACAGATCCGACCAAGTTAGGTAAAGAACTTGATATAAGAAAACCCGCCGCAGTAATAGTCGAGTTGCCTAGTAATCCAATGCTGCAATGCGTTGATCTCCCAGCCATATCGAAACTTGCGCATGAACGAGGAATCCCAGTAATTGCTGATGACACTATTGGTTCAGCTTTAAATATTGACGCTCTTCCTTATGCAGACCTGATCTTTAGCTCTCTTACAAAAAGTTTCGCTGGCAGAGGAGACATACTTTCTGGGGCTCTTGTGATAAACCCAGTTTCCGTTTGGGGAAGAGAGCTTCATAAAGCAATTTCAAATTGTCCTCCTACAAAATTATCGGACGCCGATGCAATTGCTTTAGAACAAGTCAGCAGAGATGTAAATGAACGAATACCAAAACTAAACGAAGCATGTATGACACTTAAGACTCATTTAGAGAATCATCCTTCGGTTTTAAGGGTGCTCCATCCAGAGAAATGTCCAAATTTTCAGGCAATCATGCGTCCAAAAGGCGGATTTGGATGCTTACTGTCCTTTGAATTAATTGGAGGCGCCATACAAGCCAGAAAATTTTATGATGCTCTAAAAGTATGCAAAGGACCAAGTTTGGGAACAAATTTCACCTTGGTATGTCCATATGTACTACTTGCTCACTACAAAGAGCTTGATTGGGCCTCAAAATGTGGAGTACCTTCTCACCTTTTAAGGGTTTCAGTAGGGCTTGAAAAGCCTGAAGAGCTTTGGATGCGTTTCAATAACGCTTTAAGTGCGTAAAATATCAATCACTGCTAATCATTGACAATTCCAACAAAGTTTCATGCAAGCACTCTAAATTTCAATAAGAAATTGCACTTTCTTATCCCTCGCGACGCATGACACGCATTTACGAAGACAACAGCCTTGCCATAGGAAATACACCTTTGGTCAAACTCCACTCAGTTACTAAAAACGCAAAGGCAACTGTTCTGGCAAAAATAGAAGGAAGAAATCCTGCATATAGCGTCAAGTGTCGAATCGGAGCCAACATGATTTGGGATGCAGAAAAAAAAGGCTTGCTGAAAAAAGGCTCAACAATCGTCGAGCCCACCTCCGGGAATACAGGCATTGCCCTTGCATTTACAGCTGCTGCTAAGGGTTACAAACTCATTTTGACAATGCCTGAATCGATGTCTTTAGAACGTCGACGTGTCATGGCTGTACTTGGAGCAGAGCTAATCCTTACTGAAGCAGCAAAAGGGATGCCAGGGGCAATTGCTAAAGCCAAAGAAATAGCTGAAAGCAATCCAGAGAAATACTTCATGCCAGGACAATTTGAAAATCCTGCAAATCCTGAAATTCATTTCAAAACAACTGGTCCAGAAATTTGGGATGACTGCGGTGGTGCTATTGACGTATTAGTTGCAGGAGTTGGCACAGGCGGAACAATCACTGGAGTATCTAGATACATCAAAAACGAGCAAAGCAAAGCAATCCTTTCTGTTGCTGTAGAGCCAACACATAGCCCAGTCATTTCACAAACTCTTAATGGTGAAGACATCAAGCCTGGTCCACACAAAATTCAAGGCATTGGAGCAGGCTTCATTCCCAAAAACCTAGATTTATCAGTTGTGGACCGAGTTGAGCAGGTCTCTAACGAAGAGTCAATAGATATGGCTCTTAGATTAGCCAAGGAAGAAGGTTTGTTAGTTGGTATCTCTTGCGGAGCTGCCACTGCTGCTGCTATTCGACTAGCGGAACAAGACGAATTCGCAGGGAAGACAATTGTTGTAGTTCTTCCTGATATGGCTGAGCGCTATCTTTCATCTGTGATGTTCGAAACTGTCCCAACAGGAATCATTCAAGATCCTTCTTGATTTTGAGGGCGAGCTGAAGTAATTACTGCAGATGGTTTAATCCACATAGCATCTCCATAAGAGTAAAAACGATACTGGCGTTTTATGGCTTCTTCATAAAGCGCTAGTAATCGTTTCCTGCCAATCAATGCACTTACCAATAGCATCAAAGAACTTTTTGGTAGATGAAAATTAGTCAAAAGTCCGTCCACGACCCCAAAGCGATATCCCGGTTTAATCACTAAGTCCACTCTCCCTTTAAAAGGCTTTAAGCGACCCTTTCCAGCTATACAAGCACCCTCGAGTGCACGAACACTAGTAGTTCCTACAGCAATAATCCTTCCACCACGGCAACGACATAACTCAACTGCTTCAACGACTTCTTCCCGTACTTCCACCCACTCACTATGAAGCTTTAAATCCTTAAGGTTTTCTATTTCTAGAGGTCTAAAAGTACCTAACCCAATATGCAATGTGACTTTGGCTTGAGAAACTCCTTTGATCTCCAAGTTTTTAAGCAATTCATCGCTCAAATGAAGACCTGCTGTAGGTGCAGCAACCGCTCCTGGATGAACTGCATAACGAGTCTGATATCGTTCAGCGTCACTTGAAGTATGTCCTTCTATATAAGGCGGTAGTGGGACCTCTCCATAACGCTCCAATAATTCCTCAATATTATTCCTATCAAAAAAACAAGATGGGAACTGAACAATACGTCCGCCACTAGCAAAATCATTTTCAAGAACTTGTAATTCAATAGGATCTTGCTCAAGTGCCTCTAGCCAGAGAAGATCTCCAGGACGCATTCGCTTTGCTGGCCTTCCAAGGCACAGCCATTTACCTTCTCCAAGTGGCTCAAGCAACAACAGCTCAGCCAGGCCACCTCCTGAGCGACGCACACGCAATCTTGCTTTCAGGACCCTAGTATCATTAAGTACAAGCAAATCTCCAGGCTGTAATTCGTCCTGCCAATCCCAGACTTTTGCATGCCTAGCAGCAACTAAATTGTCAGCTTTATTATCATCAACAATAAGAAGTCTCGCCTCATGCCTAGGCTCTACTGGCTTTTGAGCTATACGCTTTAGATCTAACGCATAGTCATAAGAACTCAGTTGTAAATCTTTTGGGTCAAACAATTGACATAGAAGAAAACACTACTAAAGACTGATTAATAATTAGGAGATTAGAATAAACCAAATAAAAGCTTGATTCAAGATCCAAGGTTTTCAGGATTAGTTTCAATCAAATTAGCAAGATCTTTGAGGAAAGATGCTCCATCCGCTCCATAAATAACCCTATGGTCAGCTGTCAGGTTTACCTGCATTTGACGCTTAATAGATATTGATCCATCTTGGCTAGCTACAACATTTGCTTGAGAAGCAGCTACAGCAAGAATTGCCCCAGTTCCTGGAGGAAGAATTGCATCAAATCGGTCCACTCCAAACATACCTAAATTTGAAAGAGTAAACGTCCCCGTGCTGTATTCATCTGGTTGAAGTTGTTTGCTCCTAGAACGTTTCACCAAATCAGCCCATTGACTTGAAAGGCTAAACAAATCTGTACTATCGGCATTCTTAAGGACAGGTGTAATTAATCCGCCATCTTCCATGGCTACTGCGACCGCAACATTTACTTCAGCAGGATATAACATTGAATCTGCATTACAAGCCGCGTTGACCTGAGGGTGGCGAGCAAGAGTCAATCCTACCGCTTTAGCCAAAAGGGCTGTCATAGTAACTCCATTAGGCTTAACTTGTTTATAGAAATTATCAAATTTATCTGTTGAAATAGTATAACCAACATGGAAACAAGGCACAGCCAAACTTGCCTCCATGTTGCGATTTACAGCCTGTTGAAGAGTATTAAAAGGCACTGTTTCTCCAGGAGACCCAAAACTCTTCCCAGTCAAATCTTTAGGAGATGAAAAAGCCTTCGAAGCAGGAGTATCAATGGATGGTCGTGAAGATATCAAAGATGAGGGTGTATCTCCTTCCGCAATCCAGGGAACAGTAATTGGCTGGCCGTTGGCACGTTGTACATCTTCAGCCTGAATGCGTCCGTGAGGGCCAGTGCCCAGAACAGTCTTCAAATCAACGCCTATTTGCGAGGCAAGTTTCTTAGCTCGAGGAGTAGCAACAATTCTTCCATCATTAACAACTCTTGGAGCCGCTTGAGGGGTCAGATTCGTTTTCGCAGCAACTGGTGCTGCAACCTCAGAAGATTTATTCCTTTGTGGTTCAGGCTTAACCTCCTGTTTTACCGAAGGCTCTGCAGATGATGAGGGAGGTGAAGAGGGCCTATCACTGTCATCTCTTGGCGCAGGTGCCTTAGCTTGAACCTCAGCAATTTCTTCCTCCTTTTCAACTATTAAGCCAATAGTTTCGCCAACTGGTGCAATACTTCCAGCAGGCATCAAAACCGCTGCCAAGTAACCATCCTGAAAAGACTCAACATCCATGTCGGCCTTATCAGATTCAACCACCAACACCGACTCCCCTCGTCCCACCTTTTCTCCTGGCTGTTTCAGCCATTCCACAATCTTCCCCTCAGTCATCGTTGAGCTAAGGGCAGGCATAAAAATGTCGTGGGTTGCCAATACCGTCTCCGAAGGGCTTGCTTGATCAAATTTTAGAGACCCATTGAGCCTCGCAAGCAAGTTGTTTCTTACTCCTGCTCAATTGCCTGTACAACTCCATCCTTAACAACCACTGCAACTTGCATCTTGCTTACTAAGTTGTCTCCAACTTTTAGGTCACAAAAACTTTCAATCTGACCTTGCTCAACTATCTGATCCATCTCTAGTTCCCGAATTTGAGACTGCTGTTGCAGCAAATTCCTTTTTTGTTCTTCTAACTCAGCCCGCTTTGCGGCAACTTGCTGCTGAACTTGTGCCACCTGATCTTGCACGCGAGGGTCCAATGGATTAGCACTTTGATTACGAATATCATCAACAACTTGTTGACCCTCTTGTTCTAACTGCGCCAGTTGCTGATCAGTAGTAGAGATCGCACTACTTAATTCCCTTTCAGCTTCTTCTTTCCATGCTGGTGTTACAACAGCTTTAACCGTAATGGAACGCTTAATCGACAAAATGCTGTCGTTTGACATGAGGAAGCCGCAGAAGGACCAAGGGTGTCAGCCCTTGGTCTATAGGTCAACTAATTGGCAAGTGGATCTATGAAATGTCAACGGATATAAATAGAAGCGATTGCATCCTTATCACGATCGCAAATCTTTCCACGTCTCTGCTTGAGCGTCTGAGTCAAAAGGCCATTATCAATAGTAAAGGGAGAGACTAAGGCCACTCCAAAGACTCTTTCGTCAGGTCGAGATCCTTTCCTCTTAGCAAGTAAAGAATTAATTTCTCTTCGCAATATTGCTCTTAAATTCTTATCGCCAGGAGATCCTCCTAAATCTTCCGACAAAACCAATCCATTATTTTCTGCCCAAGAAAGCATCAAATCAGTCTTTGGTACCACCAAAGCACCTAGTTGCCTCTGGTCCTGACCAACCAGCATCACTTGTTCAATGAAAGGACTAGCCACAAGGGTCTCTTCAAGAGGTCCTGGCTCAATATTTTCTCCACTACTTAAAACAATGGTGTCCTTCGCCCGACCAGTAAGTACAAGTGATCCATCAGGAAGCAGCATTCCTAAATCACCAGTATCAAACCATCCTTCTTGATCAAGGACTTTAGAAGTTGCCTCAGGTTTACCTAAATAACCAGTCATAACCTGGGGTCCCTTAACCAATACTCGACCTTGTTCTCTAAAAAATTTCAAGAATCCCGTTTCAGGATCAACAATTCTGAATTCGGTATCTGGCAAAGGAGTCCCTGAACTACCACGAATATTCCTCCAAGGCCTTCTACAACTAACCACCGGGCTTGTCTCTGTAAGTCCATAACCAACTAACAATTCTATTCCTAACGACTCAAAAAAGAGATCGACATGAGGTGCTATTGCACCGCCACCATTAATAGGAAAACGCAAATCACCTCCACAAAGTTTTTTTATAACTTTGGGCCACAAGAGTGAAGATGCCATGGCATGCATAGGCCATCTAAAGGAAGATTCCACAAAAGCTAAAACTCGATTTGTTAAAGATATTTTTTCCATCCAAATGGATCTTGCTTTCCTATTGGCAATTTTGTAAGCCCCGCTATTAGCGAGAGCTATCTTCAATAAGTATTGGCGCGAGATAGGCATGCCCTTAACAGCATCATAAAAACCAGATTGAACTGCCTCCCAGAGCCTCGGAACAGTTGCCATGACGACAGGTTTAACTCGTGGAAGATCATCCTTTAGATGTTTAATTGTTGTATAGCTCTGGGTACAAGCGCACGAGAAGAAGTAATACTCAGCGCTTCTTTCATATGCATGCCAAATAGGCAATACACTTAGCACAGGAGAACCTGGAGAGGGGTAAGCAATACAAGCCAATGACCTGACTTGGTGCAGAAGATTTGCATGAGTCAATGGAACACCCTTAGGCTTTCCAGTTGTTCCAGAGGTATAGAGAATCGTGGCAACTTTGGACAATGCAGAATCACTTTCGTTATTAGGAATGAATTCTTGATCCTTCTCCTGCTCTTCTTCCCCTTCGCCAAGGAAATCATCCCAACCAATAACTCCATCTACAGGATCTCCTTCTAACTGGACAACAATTCGAAGTCTTTTTTTCTGTGAGCTGGAAAGCGCAAGTTTTTCCCAGAGATCTGCATTTTGGACTATCAAAGCTATCGCTCCGCAATCATCAAGGATGTATCGAAGCTCCTCTAACGGTGCTGACGCACCTCGAACTGCATCACAAGCCCCAACACGCATTAAGGCTTGATCTGCGACAAGCCATCTGGGACTATTTTCAGCAAAAAGTGCAGCGACATCATCATCATTAACGCCAAGTCGTCGAAATGCAGAAGCAGCTTGCGAAATAAGCCTTGAAAGTTCTAAGTAACTAAACTTCTCTCGACAAAAAGAATGAGGAGCATCAATAGCAATTAAATTTCCATGTTTCTTTGCTAAAGGTTGCCAAATCTGATCGACACGACTTAATCCATTCACATAATTATGGTGGGCAAGGGCCTCCTCTTCGAGGACACTTGGAGTCCAAGTCGCATTAGCTAAAGCGCCTGATTTCCCCTGATTAGTAATTCTTTTAAATGGCATCAAAAGCTTCCTCCCGAATCACGCAAAACCAACTACCTCAATTATGTAATAAAGATCGAAAATTATTTTAATGAAAATCTTCAGAGATCCATTCCAAGTTAAATCGATTGCCAAGGCACTTCCTCATAATTGGTTGAACATCATCAACGGTTAAGCCTTGAATCCATTGATTTAAGCAAGCAATTCTTTCTCCTCTAAGCCCACAAGGAATTATTTGATCAAAACCTTTTAACTCACAATTAACATTTAGAGCCAAGCCATGTTGAGTAACCCATCGTCGGCAACCAATACCAATTGCAGCAACCTTACGACCATCAAGCCATAAGCCAGTCAATCCAGGTATCTGCTCTCCTTGCAATCCCAGGGCCTCAAGGACATCAATCAGGACCTGCTCAAGCTGGCGCAAATACCAATCCAAATCAAGCTGATAATTTCGCAGATCAAGTACTAGATAAACAACCAACTGTCCTGGGAGGTGATATGTCACTTCACCCCCTCTATCAATGCGATACAAATCGTGTGGGGGTTCTTTTGAGTTGAAAAGGAGATTTAATTCACTAGCCCCCCTCCCTAAGGTGTAACAATTCTGATGCTGAAGAAGCCATACTGCTGGAGAGGCAATCGCTTCTTCCAGAAGGTACTTCTGCCATTCTCGTTGCCATTCCCAAGCCGTTTCAAAATGCACCAAATCTTTTGGCTCAAAAAGAAAAGCCCTCCGAGAGCTTGCAGATGCGCCGATTGACACTACCTTTTCGAAATCGATAAGCACCGGAGGGATGACATGAAAATTTTGATCCATGGTCGCAATCTTGAGCTAACTCCTGCGCTTCGCAAATACACAGAAGCAAAACTAGAACGAGCTGTTCACCATTTTGGTGAGATGGTCAAGGAAGCAGATGTTCATCTTTCAGTAGCAAGGAACCCTAGAGTCCCTCAACAAACAGCCGAAGTGACTATTTTTGCCAATGGGACTGTTATACGCGCCCAAGAAAGAAGTGAAAATCTTTACGCAAGTATTGATCTGGTAGCCAACAAACTTTCTCGCCAATTAAGAAAATACAAAGAACGTAATCGTGACCATCATCACAGTCATGGGCATAGTGCCTCTTTAACACCTCCAACAGAAGAAGTAATCAGTGAGTCACCTGTAGATGAATCACTTCTGGAAGGGAAGGAAGTACATCTCCCGAATCCAGGCGTGAGACGAAAATACTTCTCAATGCGCCCAATGAGCATTGATGAAGCAAGGCATCAATTAGACCTTATTGATCACGATTTTTATTTATTTCGTGATCAAGAAAACAATGAACTACAGGTTATTTATAGAAGAAACCATGGAGGGTATGGAGTAATTCAATCAAAAGACTGAGATTTAAATTCCTTCAATGCCTATTCCTTCTAAAAACAAACTTGAACTATCAGACTTAGCACCTTTAATTCATCAGGCAGCATTAAATCCCCTCCTAGACCAAGAAAAACTTTATCAAATATGTGATTCCGCGAGAGGCTTTAATTTTTCAGGCTTGTGTACAAACTTAAATCAACTCCCTTTAGCCCGAAACCGACTTGGTTCTTCTGGCCCAACAAAACTTATCGCTCCAATAGCCTTTCCTTTTGGAACTATTCCAAGTTTTCTCAAGAAAGTTGAAGCAGAGTGGGCAGCCTCTGAAGGAGCCGATGAGCTTGATGTAG
The DNA here is from genome assembly GCA_003209275.1 of Prochlorococcus sp. AG-463-P14. Lineage (GTDB taxonomy): Bacteria > Cyanobacteriota > Cyanobacteriia > PCC-6307 > Cyanobiaceae > AG-463-P14. The sequence continues at coordinate 3,464 of QCRX01000024.1, read as the reverse complement.
TTCCCAACTTCTCTGCACTAAGTCAAAAGCAAGCTGAGGTTTTTGGAGAAGAGCTCGCATCTATCTGTGCAGTGGGATTGCCAGTAAGAGTTATTTTGAACATGTCCCAACTTAATCCTGAAGAGCTTTCTCTGGCCATAGATGCTGCCCTAGATGCAGGTGTTAGTGGAATACAAAACGGCAATGGGTTTGGTCCACCTGTTACGACTAAGGATATTCATGACCTAGTAGAACTAGTCCATGGCCGCTGTTCAATCAAAGCAGTAGGGGGTCTTAAAACTCTTCAACATGCTCTTGAAATTGTTAAAGCGGGCGCCACGTTAATTGGGACGAGCTCAGGGATAGACCTGGTCCAAAAACTTCGCCGAGATTAAAGTGAGCTCAAACAACTTTTTAGAAGGACTTTCGCTCAAAGTAGGTCCCCTAGGAGAAAACGATCGTCTACTAACACTTTTAAGCGACAAAGAAGGCATAACACGTTTAGCCGTCCCTGGCGCAAGGCGACCTAGAAGCAGTCTGGCAGGAGCAACACCTCTAACCTTACTTGAGCTCCAAATTTCTGGTCGAAAAGGTCTTAAAAGAGTTCGTCAACTAAAGATCAAAAAAAGTTTTAGCAATGTAGGAAGACGTTTAGAAAATCTCTCCGCTGCTCAAGCGATTGCAGAAGTAAGTCTACTTTTAGTAGGAGGGAACGATCCTCTTCCTGGAATGCTCAGCGCCGTATTAATACATCTTGAGCGACTAGATGTGCTCAGCAAGCAAACCCACCCCGAGCCATTAACTACCTTGGCAAGTACCGTACAAGCATTTGTTCATTTACTAGCACTAGGCGGATATGGCTTACCGGTACAAACATGTTGCCTAAGTGGGACTTCTCTCGAGCCACCCATAGGCAAATGGGATTGGCGCTGCAGTTTTTTACCTCAAGAAGGAATTGCAATCGGCTCAATCAAAGGCTCATATTTACAGATGAATCCATCGGAATTAGCTCTATTACAAAGACTATTTCAGCCCAACATACCCAAACGATCCAATGGGGCGATCATGGGACCACAAAAAGTTTGGTTAAAGCTTTTAAATTTAATTGAATGCTGGATAAACAATCACTTACCACAAAGAGTACGAGCTTTAGAGATGTTGCGTGAAGTCCTAATCCAATCTTTCAATGAGCAATCATGACGAGGTCACTAATAATTTGAACGATCCGACCATCAAAAGCCAAAAACAAATACAGAAAGAAGGCAACCGCGAAAGCAGTCGCAGTGGTCTTCAAAAAGTACTGAGAATAAATAATTTCCGGAAGCTTTGGATAGGTCAAATCTTCTCGCAACTAGCTGACAAGTTCTACATAGTTTTGATGGTTTACATCATTGCCCAGCACTGGGTAAGTAGTACGCCTCAAGACAACGAAGTACTTGCAGAAGTCGCAGCTGCTATTCGGATGGACTTTGAAACTCGTGCTCAGAGAATCACACTTCTAGCGACTGGAATCTATGTAGCAAACACAATCCCAGCGATGTTGTTTGGAACTTTGGCAGGAGTTGGTGCAGACCGATGGCCCAAGATCCGTGTCATGGTCACCTCCAACGGCCTAAGGGCTTTCCTCGTTATCTTTGCTCCTTTTTGTCTATTGCCTGGTCCAAGCTTTATGGGTCTTGCATGGGGCTATTGGGCACTTTTAGGTATGACCTTTCTCGAGTCAGTCTTAACTCAATTTTTTGCTCCTGCTGAGCAAGCAACAATTCCATTACTAGTCCCTACAGAACACCTTCTCGCTGCGAATTCTCTTTACCAAGCTACAAGCATGGGGGCGACAATAGTGGGGTTTGCGCTTGGAGATCCAATTCTTCGCTTATTTAGGCAAACTTTCCTTCAAGTAGGTATAGAAGGAGGAGAGTTCCTTCTACTTCCTTTTTGCTATGCAATGGCAGCAATAAGCTTGAGTAGAATTCGATTAAAAGAACCGCCCAAATCAATCAAAGCTAAAAACTTCTGGGAAGAAGTAGTTACTGGGTTAAAGGTTTTAAAACAAAGGCCAACTGTAAGAGGGGCAATGTTGCACTTAGTTATTCTGTATAGCCTTCTCGCAGCCCTTTATGTACTAGCCATAAGTCTTGCTTCATCAATCGAAGAATTAGGGCCAACAAAGTTTGGAATGTTATTAGCAATGAGCGGGTTAGGTATGGCTTTTGGTGCAGTTGTAGTTGCACAAATTGGCAATACCTTTAACAGAAGAAAACTTACTGCTTCAGGATTAGGAACTATTTCCTGGAGTCTCATTTTCCTCGGGCAATCACGCGGTTCTCTTATTGTCACTCTTGCTCTTTGTGGTTTGCTCGGAATAGGTGCAGCACTAGTGGCAATCCCATCTCAAACAACTATTCAAGAAGATACCCCTGAACAACAACGTGGCAAGGTCTTTGGTCTACAAAACAACTTAATAAATATTGCACTTAGCCTTCCTTTAGTAATCGCAGGGACCCTAGTGGGACGATATGGCTTACTCCCGGTGCTTTGGCTACTAGCTATTTTTGCTCTATTTGCTGCTCTCTTAGAACGTCCCTGGAAACGTTGCTAGCTTTCAAAAGTCTCTTGCCTATATTCATCAGGTGGCACACATCGCCTGGCTTGGAAAAAAAACACCTTTCTGTGGGAATGTCACTTATGGCATAAGCACGACAGAGGCTCTGCGTCAAAGAGGACATCAAATAAGTTTTATTCATTTTGGAAATCCCAGTAGCCCTGGTGCCAGTAACACCTCTCTTCTTGCCAATGATCCTGAAGTCAGTCTTCCTTATCTAGTTAAATCTCAGGTTTATACCATCCCTTCTCCAAGGGCTCAAAGAGAGTTGAGAGAATCTCTAGAAAGACTTAAACCAGATCTAATACATGCAAGTTTGACTCTTTCGCCTCTTGATTTCCGATTACCTGAACTCTGTCAACAATTAGATGTCCCTCTAGTTGCTACCTTTCACCCTCCCTTTGATGCTGGGATAAGGAATCTAACTGCAGGAACACAACAACTTACTTATCAGCTATATGCCCCTGCTCTTGCTAGATACGACAAAGTAATAGTTTTTTCTGAATTACAAGCAGAAGTTTTAACAAGACTGGGCGTGAACGAAAACCGGCTTGCAGTTATACCAAATGGAGTAGATACCAATCTTTGGACACCTGCTAATTCAGAGTCGACTAGTGAAATAGAGAAAGATGTTTTGATTCGTCTCGGGAGAGAAAGAATTTTCTTGTATATGGGAAGAATCGCTACCGAAAAGAATATTGAGGCTCTGTTAAGAGCTTGGAGATTAGTTGATCCAAAAGGGTGTCGGTTAGTAATCGTTGGAGATGGTCCACTTAGGTCAACTTTAGAAAACAATTCTCTTAGTACGAACGATTCCGAAGTTCTTTGGTGGGGCTATGAGTCCAACCTGGAAACTAAAATTGCTTTACTTCAATGTGCAGAG
>QCRX01000023.1 GCA_003209275.1 Prochlorococcus sp. AG-463-P14 | reverse complement strand
CAATTAAACCTTTCTCTAAGAATGGATCACCAACCTGTACCGCTGGTCGATCATCTAAAGAAGAATTTGTTAATTCAGCACTCGCAAAACTAGCTCCACCCATACCATCTCTTCCTGTTGTACTTCCTACATACACAACTGGGTTGTCCACTCCTTTGGCTCCTGAACACACAATCTCTTCTGTTTCCATTAAGCCAAGAGCCATTGCATTAACTAAAGGATTTCCGGAATAACTATTATCAAATGCAATCTCTCCACCAATGGTAGGAACACCTACACAATTACCGTAATGAGCTATACCAGAAACGACTCCTTCTAATAAGCCAAGATTTTTACCATCTTCAATGGGACCAAACCTAAGAGCGTTCAATAAAGCTATCGGTCTAGCTCCCATCGTAAAAATATCTCGAAGAATGCCGCCAACTCCAGTTGCAGCTCCTTGAAAAGGCTCTAAAGCTGAAGGATGGTTATGACTTTCTATCTTGAAGACAAGTCTTTGACCTTCACCAAGGTCAACTACACCTGCATTTTCTCCTGGACCAACCAAAATCCTTGGACCAGTTACAGGAAATCCTTCGAGTAGTGGCTTCGAATTTCTATAACAACAATGTTCTGACCACATCACACCAAACATGCCTAATTCAGTTCTATTAGGTGCACGATCTAAGCGCCGACAAATTTCTACATAGTCATCAGGCTTAAGTCCTTCCTGAACTAAAGCTTCTGAAACATCATAATCAACTGCAAATGCAGGGGATTTGGTCACGGAAGAAAAATCAATATCTACCAGTGTTACTCATTACAGTCAAACCCATGGATCTTCTTCCTCAGCTTCATCAAAAGAAAAACCTTTAGAAGAAATCATAGGTTTGTCCGAATAAGAGTAATCTGTTGTCTCATCGTCAATACCATCAGGCCAATCATCTAAAGGATCAGAAAAAGAAGAGTCATTAGAAGTAAAAGAACGATCTGAAGACTGATCCCATGGAGGATCTTCTAACCAACCTTCAAGTTTAAAAGTCGTATTTTTACTAATTTCATTTAATTGATCTTTTAAATTACGAGACTTTTTAAGAAAATCTTCTCTTAAACTGACTCGCGCTAAAGGTAAATCTTCAAGGGATTCAACATTAGTTGATACCATTCCAGGCTGTTGGTCCATTATACGGTTAATAGTTAAGCGCCATCTACTCGTTCCAGGAATTCTAGGATCACTTCTAGAAATTAAATAATAGAGAATAGATCCTGTTTTAGGTTGGAAAACAAAATCAGCTATTGAACCTAATTTTTCACCATTTAAGTTTAAAATATCTGCTTCTAGTAAAGTTGGTATTCTCTCTACTGTCATTTGATCAGAAGAAACAGGCGTTCCTTTTACAAAAAGTTCTTGTGATCCTATTCCTCTTAATTGATCTAATCTCCATACATCTCTTTTAAGCTTAAAAGAAGAAGGTCTACTTACCCAACCTAACAACCGATGAACAGGAGGATGCATCCAAGCTTTAAAACCAATGCCATGATCAATTCCTTGATCACAACGAATCCTATGTCTTAATAAATTTGTTAATAAGAATTCGTTAGGTAAAGTCAATTTTTAAACTCTTATCTGCACAGGCATAACTAAATAAGTAAAACCTTTATCTTCTTCTGTTGGGGAAAAAACAGCAGGAGTAGTCGGAGCATTACAACGCAAATATATATAATCAGAATCAATTGCTTTTATACCATCAAGAACATATTTAACATTAAATGCTATTTGAATATCAGGACCTTCATACGAAATAGATAAAGACTCTGAACCGCTTCCTACATCTTGAACATCAGCAGATATCTTTAATTTTTCTGAAGCAGACTCTGTAGATATTTTTACAACATTATTATGCTGATCAGCGAGTACTGCTACACGTTCTAAAGACTCAATAAAAGGTTTACGGTTTAATTTAATACAATGAGAAAATGAATCAGGTAAAAGTTGTTCATATTTTGGATATACTCCTTCTAAGGTTCTACTCGTAATAATTTCATCAGAAGCAAGAAAAACAACCTGTCCTCTATCATAAAAAAGACTAACAGGCTCATTTCCTTTCCAAGAATTCATCAGCCTTTCTACTTCTCTTAAAGATCTAGAAGGTAAAGTAACTGAAAAATCTTGATTATTATCTAGATCTTCATCAAAATCACCTTCCAAAGCATTTAATAAGTTTAATACGGCTAATCTATGACCATCAGTTGCAGCCGCTTTCATATTTGCACCAGAAAAAGATAGATTTACACCAGTTAATAATTGTTTTGCTTCATCAGAGCTTGATGCAAAAAGAGTAGCTTTTAAAGCTTGAACAAAAGAAGTGATGTTAACTTTAACTGAAGAACCTGTTTCAACTAAAGGCAATTCTGGAAATTCATCCGCTGGCATCCCTCTCATTTTATAATTACCACTTTTACTGATTAAATTAAACTCATCACTGGAATCATCAATAGTCAAATTAACTGGTGAATCAACAGATAAACGAGAAACTATTTCTCCTAACAATTTTGCTGGCAAGGTAATCGCTCCACTAGTTTTAACATCAGCAGAAAAAGATGTCTGTATTCCTAAATTTAGATCAAACCCTGTGAGACTTAACCGGTCTGTCCCAGCATCAGCAGTCAAAAGAACGTTAGCCAACACAGGGTGAGTAGGTCGAGTAGCAACGGCTCGACTTACGAGTTGTAGAGCTGAGTTGAGTTCAGCTTGAGCGCAAACAAGTTTCATCGAATCAACCTAACGACGAAACGCTGGAAAAGGAATCCCAAGTTTTCATAAAAAAGCCAAAAGCGCAATAGATTTTTTAAAAAACTTTTATTCCGCTCTTCTCTATGAATTAATTCATTAGAAATAAAAAAACAGTAGTAGTAGGCCCTGTGGAAATCGTGGAAAACCATTAAGATCCCTTTACTAGTCTTCTTTGTTGCGTTTTTAGAGTTGAGGAAAACATATAGCTTTTAGTGAAAAAAAAACCCTAATTCACAAAAAAATAAATTTGTGGAAAACTTTTAATGAAATTTCTAATAGTTTTTAGGGTTTTCCACAGTTTATTAGGGGTCTTTTGATCAGCTTTCCACTGACCAGATTGTCAACTGTCTAGAAGTTTTATAAACCCATCGCTTTTGCAACTGTTTTAATTTCTGGATCTAAGTCTTTATAGAACTTAGCTTCATTATTATTGATCGCACAATCTGGGTCTTTTAAACCGTTTCCAGTTAATACACATACAACTGTGGATCCATTTGGAATCTTTTCTTTATGTTTTAGTAAACCAGCTACTGAAGCAGCGCTAGCTGGTTCACAAAAGATACCTTCCTCTTTTCCAAGTATTTTATAAGCATTAATAATCTCTTCATCAGTTACATCTTTAAAGTCTCCATTGCTTTTTTTCTTAGCAGCTATAGCTTTTTCTTTATTTACTGGATTTCCAATTCTTATAGCAGTTGCAATTGTATTGGGATTTTCTATTACCTTATTAAAGACTAGTGGAGCTGAACCACTAGCTTGGAATCCCATCATTCTTGGTAGTTTTTTTGATTTACCAGCTTGAAAATATTCTTCAAACCCCATCCAATAGGCAGAAATATTTCCTGCATTCCCCATCGGAATGCATAACCAATCGGGAGCTTCTCCTAAGTAATCAATAATTTCAAAAGCTGCTGTTTTTTGTCCTTGTAACCTAAAAGGGTTTACTGAATTCACTAAAGTAACAGGAAACTTATTAGATAGTTCACGAACTATATCTAAGGCCTTGTCAAAATTTCCTCTTATAGCAAGTACTTCGGCTCCATAAACTAAGGCTTGAGCAAGTTTTCCTTGTGCAACATATCCATCTGGAATTAAAACAAATGCCTTGATTCCACCTCTGCGAGCATATGCAGCAGCGGATGCAGATGTGTTTCCAGTGCTTGCGCAAATAACAGCTTCGCTTCCAGCTTCTTTTGCTTTGCTTATTGCCATTGTCATTCCTCGATCCTTAAAAGAACCAGTCGGATTAAGTCCGTCGTACTTAACAAAGACCTTAATCTCGCGACCTATGCGTTCTGAAATTGATTTTGTTGGAATCAAAGGCGTTGCTCCTTCTTGTAGCGTAATTATTGGTGTTTTATCTGTTACCGGTAACCAGTCTCTGTACGCCTCAATCAGACCAGGCCATGGATGCATGGCTTGATTGTTAAAGAAGGTTTGCTCTAGTTTTTTTAGTAATGACACTGATGAAATGCAATATTTACTAAATCTAGTTCTTAGAGCTTCCTTTCTTTAAGCTCTTCCAAAGGAGATTTGGAAAAGAATTTTACTAGTTCAGAAATTGACTCTACTTTTTTGATCACTTTAAACATGGCTGGCACGTTGATTGATATTGTTTTATTAGGATAGGATTTAAGAAAAGAAAGAAGGTTTATTTTCCCTTTCCCTTTGTGAATACCTTTAATAATTGCTGCTCTTATAGCAGGAACACTTACAGATTCTTTTTGCACCTTTAAAGGATATATTATTTTTGCTACTCTTTTGATAATAACTTCACCTATACGACTATTCATTAATCTACTGGTTAACATTAATGGAAGCTCGAACTCCTGAGTTAATACCTCAGACATTTGTTTTTTATCTTCTTTTGTGAAAGTTGCAAGGTCATTTATAAATCCTTCGGCTTCTCCAGATCTTATAAATGCTTCAATGTTTTCTATAGTTACAATTCTACGGAAGATTCCATTTTCAAACGCAACTTTTTCAGCAGCTTTTGCTTTTTGAGTTGATGAAAATATCCACATCAAGGAGATTAAAAAAAGACCTTTAAAAAATTTATCTTGTTTGATCATTTTTTATTGATTCACTCCTGCAGCTACTCTAACGAGTCTAACCACTCCTTTTTCAGCTACGCCTTTTGCTACTTCGATTCCCATACTTCTGGCTCTTTTTTCTTTTAATAGTCTTGGAAACTTTTTAATGACTAATTCAATTTTTAAACCTGGAATATTGTTTGTAATTTTAATAAATTTTTTAATTGGATCTAAGTCCAATATTGAATTACCTGGATTTGGTTTACCTTTAAGCTTTTGGTTTAATGCTTTAAATGTTTTCCAACTAAAATCATCTAATTTGATTATCATTGATGATACAAGTTGTTTGCGCAACACACCTCCATTTTCTGAAAATAAAACGTCCATTAGTTGATCAATAAGGTTTTCCATGTCTAGATCTACTTGACTTGCTGCACTAGTTATTAGATCTTCCAACCTATTCCAACTAAAAGTATCTCCTTCGAATAGCATTTCCTTTAGACTTTGTCGAAGTTGTGGATCTGGGTCTTCCATAAGTCTTCTTGCAAAGTAAGGGTACGCAGCTCCAAGTATTTTAAAGCTTGGGTCTACGCTTAGTGCAATTCCTTCAAGTGTAATTAGGGATCTAATGATTAATGCGTAATATGGTGGAACTTTAAAAGGAAATTTATACATTACATTTGAAAGATCATCAGTTACACTCTTGAAATCCATTTTACTTACACCCAACTCAAGTGCCTCATTAAAAACCTTTTCAAATGCTGGTACAATTGGCTCAAGATTAACATCTTCAGATAAAAAACCTAACTTTACAAAATCATTTGAAAGTTTATTAAAGCTACGATTTACAAGATGAACTACAGCTTCTATTAATCCCGTTCTTGACTCTCTGCTGACTTCACTCATCATTCCGAAGTCTAAATAACATAATCTTCCGTCATCTAAAGCCAGAAGGTTTCCTGGGTGAGGGTCAGCATGAAAAAATCCATGTTCTAATAATTGTTGTAAGCTGCAGCTTACGCCTACTTCAATCATTTTGTTTGGGTTAATTCCTAACTCTTTAACAGCCTCAAGATTCGTAAGTTTTACTCCGTCAATCCACTCCATTGTTAAAACTCTTCTGCTCGTTTCTTTGTTGTAGATTTTTGGCACTGCGATTTTGGGATTATGTGCATGTAGCTCTTTAAAACGTTTTGCATTTGAAGCTTCATTTAAGTAGTCCATTTCTTCAAATACTCTTTTCCCTAACTCGTCAATTAGAGCAACCAAATCACTTCTTATTAGGCGAATATTTTGCTTAAACCAAATAGCTATATTTCTTACAATATATAGATCTAAGGTTATTTGCTCTCTCAACCCTGGTCTTTGTACTTTTACAGCTACTTTGTCTCCATTTAGCAAATAACCTTGATGGACTTGTCCAAGTGAGGCGGCAGAAATAGGTTGTTTATCTAGATATTGATAGATTTCTTCTATAGGAGCGCCTAGGTCCTCTTCTATGCATGCCATCGCTAGCTCACTATCAAATCCTGGTAATTGATCTTGAAGTTGTGAGAGCTCATCTAAAAGCACGGCTGGAACTATGTCTGGTCGTGTTGATAATGCTTGGCCTGCTTTGATAAAAGCAGGCCCAAGCTCGAATAGGAGTTCTGCAAATTCTTTAGCTCTAGCCCTAGCTTTTCCATTGCTTTTTTCTTTAAGCAATCCAAAGAGCTGATCTATTACTAAACCTAATAAAAAGAGAGCTATGGGTCGAAGTGTTTGCCAAATCCTTTTCCACAATCGCCAAGGGTGTCCTGAGTAGATTTTTTTAATTGATTCTGGGTCATACACAAGTAAACCAGCAGCTTCGATGAAATCACCTAGTTCTTCTGACATTTGATGTTTACTCATCGATCAACCCCTTCTAAACCACTTTTGCTTTCGCTACTCTCGATTTGATTATTGGTCATAGTTGTGCTCCTTGGTTTACGACTTAAGAACATTGCACTTGTAGAGAGTCTTGAATTGACTTTTGATCATGGCTTTACGGTTCTTACGGGTGAAACAGGTGCAGGCAAGTCGATCATCCTGGATGCATTAGATGCTTTGTTTGGAGGGTCTCAGTTCACTTCAGGGGCTCGACTATTACGCTCTGGGTCAACAAGAGCACAAGTTGAAGCTAATTTTTTAATTACACCAAAGGTTAAATCATGGCTTAATAGTAATGATTTATTGGATGAAGACTCTGAGGTTTTCGTTTCTCGCGATTGGCATTTAAAAGATGGTCGACTTACTAGTCGATCAAGAATTAATGGCGTAGTCGTTAATCGTGAACAGATTTTATCTATACGGCCTTTCTTGATTGATCTTACTATTCAGGGTCAGACACAGCATTTGGCTTCACCAGATCAGCAATTATCTTGGCTAGATCGTTTGGGAGGTTCCTCTATGGATTCAACCCTTTCTTTGGTTGAAAAGAGTTGGGATTTATGGAATGATTCTTTTTTGGAATATCAAAAAGCGATTTCTGAGTCGGAGAGATTGAAGCAAAAGTCTCAAGATTTAAAGTTGATTTATAATGATTTAAGCTTAGCTTCTCTTGAGGATGCTTTTGAAGATATTAAACTGAAAAATGAGGAAGATAAATTAGTTCATGGTGTCCGACTAAATCAAGGAGCAGGATTTTTATTTAATCACTTAAAAGAAGGGGAGAGTGCTATACCTTCTGTATTGGAACGTTTAGGAGATTGTATTCATGAATTAAAGCTTATGGTGCAAATGGACAAATCACTCTCCTCTCTTTTTGATAGTTCTTTAGAGATTTATGCTTCTTTGCAAGATTTAGTTAACAATCTAGAGCAATATTGCTTTTCTTTGGAAAGTGACTCTGCTAGCTTGGCTGATGTACAGGAAAGAATTACTTTTTTAAAGAATATTCAAAGAAAGCATAATCTAGATATTCCTGGCTTGATAAAACTTAGAGATCAGATTGGTAAAACCTTGCAAGACGAAACTACAGACTCTTTCATGGATGAATTAAAAGATAAGGAGAGATTGTTCCGAGAAGAAAGAGATAAAAATAATCAAATTTTATCAGAGATGCGTAAGAATGTTGCTTGTTCATTACAACAAAATTTTCTTAAATATTTATCTTCTATGGGCTTACCAAATGCTTGTTTTGAAATTCAATTTACTACTTCAACTCCTAGATTAAAGGGTTCAGATACAGTTGAATTTTTGTTTTCTGCTAACCCTGGGGAGCCTTTGGCCCTCTTGCGTGATGTAGCCTCTGGAGGCGAAATGTCTAGAGTTTTATTGGCTTTTAAAGCAATACTTGCAGAAGTTAATACCTCAAGTACATTATTTTTTGATGAGATTGATGTGGGGGTTAGTGGAAAAGTAAGCACTGCTATTGCAAATGTTTTAAAGGATTTGTCTATTCATAGACAAGTTTTTTGTATTACTCACCAACCATTAGTTGCGGCTGCAGCAAATAATCATTTTTCTGTAAGTAAATCCATAGATCAAGGCATTACTTCTTCTCGAGTCAGTCTTTTGCCAAACATGGAAGCTCGTAAGCAGGCATTGGCCCAGCTTGCTGGGGGCAAACGTGCGGAAGCTGAAATTTATGCGGCCAGCTTGCTGGACCATCATGCTGCCTGATTTGCGTTTTCTTTTCTTAGACTCTTAAGTCTGTTTCTTGCCCCTTATGGGATTATGGGACGACCTGCTCCTAAGGAGAAAAATACGCATCTGAGTGGGCCAGTCAATTTGAGTGGTGGATCGATAGAGGATGTCATTCGTATTCGAGGCGCTCGCCAGCACAACCTCAAAGATGTAAACCTTGTTCTTCCTCGAAATCAGTTCATTGTATTTACAGGTGTTAGTGGTAGTGGAAAGAGCTCCTTGGCTTTTGACACGATTTTTGCTGAGGGTCAGCGCCGTTATGTAGAAAGTCTTTCGGCTTATGCGCGTCAGTTTTTAGGGCAGGTCGACAAGCCTGATGTGGATGCGATTGAGGGATTATCTCCCGCAATCTCTATTGATCAGAAATCTACTAGTCATAACCCTCGTTCAACAGTCGGCACAGTTACAGAGATACAGGACTATTTGAGGTTGATTTTTGGTAGAGCAGGTGAACCACATTGTCCGCAATGTGATCGTTCAATTAAGCCTCAGACGATTGATGAAATGGTTGATCAGATTGCAACTCTCCCAGAAGGGACTAGGTATCAATTACTTGCTCCTGTTGTTAGAGGTAAGAAGGGAACTCATGCAAAATTGCTTAGCGCATTAGCAACTGAAGGTTTTGTTCGAGTAAGAATTAACAATGAAGTTCGTGAACTTTCTGATAATATTGAATTGGATAAAAACCATTCTCATAGCATAGAAGTAGTTGTAGATCGTTTAATTGCAAGAGAAGGTATTCAAGAACGCTTGACGGACTCGCTTCGTACAGCATTAAAGCGTGGTGATGGCTTGGCTTCTGTAGAAGTTGTTCCTAAAAGTAATGAGAATTTGCCTGAAGGAATAGATAGAGAACGCCTATATTCAGAAAATTTTGCTTGTCCAGTTCATGGATCAGTAATTGAAGAACTTTCTCCTAGGCTATTTTCTTTTAATAGTCCATATGGTGCTTGTCCTGATTGCCATGGCATAGGACATTTAAAGAAATTTACTGTTGAAAAAGTTATACCAGATACTTCTTTACCTGTTTATGCCGCAGTCGCACCTTGGGCTGATAAGGACAATTCGTATTATTTTTCTTTGCTTTATTCAGTTGGAGAGGCGTTTGGGTTTGAAATCAAAACTCCTTGGAAGGATTTGAATAAAACACAACAAGATATTTTGCTTTATGGAAGCGAAGATCCTATTTTGATTCAGGCGGATAGCCGCTATAAAAAAACCAGTGGTTATGAGAAACCTTTTGAAGGGATTCTCCCCATTCTTCAAAGACAATTAGGTGATTCTAGTAGTGAAAGTTTTCGTCAGAAGCTAGAGAAGTTTTTGGAATTAGTACCTTGTTCAGTTTGTTCAGGTAAAAGACTTCGTCCAGAGGCCTTAGCTGTGAAAATAGGACCCTTTAGCATTACTGACTTAACGTCTACTAGCGTTGATGAAACCTTAGAAAATATAGAAAAATTGATGGGTGTTGGTACTTCAGAGGGCTCTGAACCTTTGTTGACTTCGCGTCAAATGCAGATTGGTGATTTGGTATTAAGGGAAATTCGTTTACGGCTTCGCTTTTTGCTTGATGTAGGTCTTGAATATTTGTCTTTGGATAGGCCTGCCATGACACTATCAGGAGGAGAGGCTCAAAGAATTCGTTTGGCTACACAAATTGGTGCTGGTTTAACAGGAGTGCTTTACGTGTTAGATGAACCAAGCATAGGTTTACATCAAAGAGATAATGATCGTCTTTTGGCAACATTAAAACGTCTACGAGATCTTGGAAATACTCTTGTTGTTGTCGAACATGATGAGGAAACGATACGCGCGGCTGATCATTTGGTAGATATTGGACCTGGAGCAGGTATTCATGGTGGTGAAATTGTTGTTGAAGGATCAGTTGATGATTTGCTTTCCAATAAAGAGTCTTTAACTGGGGCTTATTTAAGTGGGAGACTTGCTATTCCTACTCCAGAAAAACGTAGACAGTCAGGAGGAAGAACTCTGCGGTTGGTTGATTGTGATCGCAATAACCTTAAGAATATAACTGTTGATTTTCCGCTTGGAAAACTTGTTGCTGTAACAGGAGTAAGTGGTAGTGGAAAAAGTACATTAATAAATGAATTATTACACCCTGCTCTTAACCATAGCTTAGGATTAAAAGTCCCATTTCCAAAAGGACTTGCTGAAGTTAGAGGCGTTAAATCAATAGATAAAGTGATTGTTATTGATCAATCACCGATAGGACGTACGCCTCGCTCTAATCCTGCTACTTATACTGGTGCATTTGATCCAATTCGACAGATTTTTGCTGCTTCCCTTGAAGCTAAAGCTCGAGGTTATGTGGTTGGTCAATTTAGTTTTAATGTAAAAGGTGGACGTTGTGAAGCTTGTAGAGGTCAAGGTGTCAATGTTATAGAGATGAATTTTTTACCCGATGTTTATGTTCAATGTGATGTTTGCAAAGGTGCCCGCTTTAATCGAGAAACGTTACAGGTTAGGTATAAGGGATTTTCGATTGCAGATGTTTTAGAGATGACGGTTGAGCAGGCTGCTGATGTTTTTTCTGCTATTCCGCAAGCTGCTGATCGTTTAAGAACATTGGTCGACGTTGGCCTTGGTTATGTCAAGTTAGGCCAACCGGCTCCTACGCTTTCTGGCGGTGAAGCACAAAGGGTGAAACTTGCTACAGAGTTATCGAGACGTGCCACTGGCAAAACTCTTTATTTGATAGATGAACCAACTACAGGCTTGAGTTTTTTTGATGTTCATAAGTTGATGGACGTAGTTCAACGCTTAGTTGATAAAGGCAATTCGATTATTGTTATTGAACATAATCTTGATGTTATTAGATGCTCTGATTGGATAATAGATTTGGGTCCTGAGGGAGGAAATCGTGGAGGAGAAGTTCTAGTTACAGGAACCCCTGAAGAGGTTTCTTCTCATGCAACTAGTCATACAGCTCGTTATCTAAAAAAAGTTTTGACCCCTCCCGTTTCCGAATCCTGCTCTATTTCATAAGTAGTTTCCTAAAGGTTCTTGATTGAGATCTTTGATTGATGTCCTTAAACTTTAGGCTTTGTTTCGTTTCATCGACACTTCTTTTCAGTAATTTTCTTTGCATTTCTCCATGATCTACTTTTTTACAATTTTCGAGCTTCCCTGAAAAGCTAGTCTTTACAATAGATTTGAAAGAATAACAGCTTCTCTTTATTTTTTTCTCAGCCTTTCTTTAGATTTTACAGCTAAAAAATCACCTAAACCATCTCAACTTCCGAGTCGGAGGCAGAAGGTGGGTTTAAAGCTCCTTCATTTAAATCTCCATGGATTGATCCGGTCTTGTGACCTCGAGTTGGGTCGTGATGCAGATACAGGAGGTCAGACTCTTTATGTTTTGGAATTGGTTAAAGGACTGGCATCTCGTTCTGAAGTAGAGCAGGTCGATTTAGTTACACGGTTGATTCAAGATCGAAGAGTTTCTTCTGATTATTCTCAGCCAGAAGAAAAGATAATGCCAGGAGCTTCGATTCTTAGATTTTCCTTTGGCCCAAAACGTTATTTGCGTAAAGAGCTTTTATGGCCTTATTTGGATGATTTGGCTGATCAGTTGGTTGCTCACCTTCAAGATCAGCAGCATTTGCCAGATTGGATTCATGCCCATTATGCAGATGCTGGATATGTAGGTTCATTAGTTAGTAGCCGTTTAGGAATTCCTCTTGTTTTTACCGGACATTCTCTTGGTCGTGAGAAGCAAAGGCGCTTGATTGAAGCAGGTATTGATCATGAGCAAATTGAAAATACTTATTCAATTAGTCGTCGTATTGATGCAGAGGAACTAGCTTTAGCCCACTCTAGTTTGGTTATTACAAGCACGCGACAAGAAGTAGAGCATCAATATGCTCGGTATGGAAATTTTGTTTCTGAGAAAGCAAAAGTAGTACCTCCAGGTGTTGATGCAAAACGTTTTCATCCTATTCAATCATCACAGGAAAATGATTTTGTTGATGGTTTGTTAGCTCCTTTTCTTAGGGACCCTTCTTTGTCTCCATTATTGACTATTTCTAGAGCTGTGAGACGTAAAAATATCCCTGCTTTGGTTGAAGCTTATGGCCGATCATCTGTATTACGTCAAAGACATAATTTAATTCTTGTACTTGGCTGTAGAGAAGATCCGCGTCAATTGGAGAAACAACAAAGAGAAGTCTTTCAACAAATATTTGATTTAGTTGATCGATATGATCTTTATGGTCAAGTGGCCTATCCAAAGCAACATCGCAGAGAGCAGATTCCTGCAATTTATCGCTGGGCGTCTAAACATCATGGTTTGTTTGTTAATTCAGCTCTTACAGAACCTTTTGGATTGACTTTGCTAGAAGCAGCCGCATGTGGATTGCCTATGGTTGCTACAGATGATGGTGGTCCAAGAGATATTTTGTCTCGATGTGAAAATGGTTTATTGGCAGATGTCACTGACTTAGAGTCATTACAAGATGCTCTTGAGCAAGCCAGTTCAGATCAGGAGCAATGGAGACATTGGAGTGATAATGGGATAGAGGCAGTTAGTCGTAACTTCAGTTGGGATGCTCATGTTTGTAATTATTTAGCGCTGATGCAAAATAGACTTAAGTCAGTTGTTTCTCGTGGCTGGGCTATTGGTAATAACCAAGTAAATAGTCCTCTCGGAAAACGTTTGTTATTACTTGATTTAGATAGCAGCTTGGATCAAGTTGAAGATGAAAATATATCTGCCCTTCGTAAGAGTTTTGATTCATCTAGTTCTTCTATATCTAATCAGTTAGGAGTTTTAACTGGACGTTCTATAGAAGCCGCTCGTCAAAGGTATTCAGAATTACATCTTCCTGAACCTGGTGTTTGGATATGTCGTGCCGGGACTGAAATTTATTATGGATCGGAAGATCAACAAGATCGTTTTTGGCAGACTTCTATTGGAGTTGATTGGGATCGAGATGGAGTTGAAAAGGCACTTTCGGCTTTGAGAAATCATTTGGTTTTACAGGATTCAGAACAGCAAAGTGTTTATAAAGTTAGTTATCTTTTAGAACAGCCAGGTGAAGCAATTCTACCTTTAGTAAGAAAGCGTTTGAGACAACAAGGACAAGCGGCATTGCCGCATTTACGTTGTCATTGGTATCTAGATGTTGTTCCTTTGCGTGCTTCTCGTACAGAAGCTATTCGACATCTTGTTTTGCGATGGGGTTTGTCTTTAGAGCAGGTTTTTGTAATTGCTAGTCAACAAGGTGATGCTGAGTTAATCCGTGGTTTGACTACGGCGGTTGTACCTGCTAATCATGATCCTTGCCTTGAGGGATTGAGATCTCAGCAACGAGTGTTCTTTGCTTCGAAGTCAAAAAATGGTGTTGTAGATGGTCTTAAGCATTATCAATTTTTCTTGAATCGTTAGCATTAGGTTTTTCTAAGATTTCAATATGAAGTGCTGCTGTATCAGCCTTGATTCGAGCTTCTTTGATATTTGTATGTGACGCTAAGACTACACCCATGCGTCTTCCTTTTCTTGCATTAGGCTTTCCGAATAAAAATAGTTCTACACTCTTTTCTGATAGGCATTTTTCTATACCTTTATAGCAGACATCGCTAATATTCTTTTTAGATAAAATAACCCTACTAGCCCCTGGCTTGATAAGTAGGATTTCTGGTATTGGAATTCCTAAGACAGCACGAAGATGTAGTTCAAATTCACTATAGTTTTGAGTGATAAGAGTAACTAATCCTGTATCATGAGGTCTTGGTGATAGTTCAGAAAAGATTACTTCTTCTCCACGGATAAAGAATTCCACGCCAAATAATCCAATGCCGCCAAGATTGCTAGTAACACTTTTTGCGATTGATTGAGCTTTTTGTAATTGAGTATCGGTTAAGTTTGCTGGTTGCCAGCTGCATTGATAATCTCCATCTGCCTGTTCATGTCCTATGGGAGTACAGAAAATTGTTGAACCATTTTTTTGACGAATAGTTAGAAGCGTTATTTCAAGATCAAATTTGACAAATTCTTCAACTATTACTTGTGATGAGTTTCCTCTTGCTCCTTCAATTGCTTTCTTCCATGCGTTCTCTAGACCGAGTGCGGACTTGACAAGGCTTTGTCCTTTTCCGGAGGAGCTCATTACAGGCTTAACAAAAACTGGCCAACCCAATGGGGCTGCAACAATTTTTAGCTCTTCAGAACTAGATGCATAGGCAAATCTTGCTGTTTTTATGCCTAGTTCTTTGTTGGCTAAAGTTCTAATTTTATCTCGATTCATTGTTATTGAAGTTGCTCTAGCATTAGGTATTACAGTGATACCTTCTGTTTCAATTTCTGATAGCACATCTACTGCTAAAGATTCGATTTCTGGGATTATTATTTCGGGTTTATGTTTATAAATAGTGGCTTTCAATGATTCTGGATTGGTCATATCGAAAATCTCTATATAATCAGCAACTTGCATAGCAGGTGCTCCTGCATAACGGTCACATGCAACGACTTTGCACCCTAATCTTTTGGCTGAAATTGCAATTTCTTTGCCTAATTCTCCACTCCCTAAAAGCATTAAAAGTTTTGGATAAATAGTCATGTGTTTTGTGAATTAATTGTAATCATATCTTGTTCTTAGTACTTTTACTTCTCATCTGGGATGAGTGTTAGTTGCCTAAAAGGAGGTTCTTCATTGATAAAGCCCCATGATTCAAACACAGATGGATTTTTATGAGTGATGAGTTGAAACTTGTTGTTTTTTTTAAGTGTGAAACCTTCTAATGACATTCTGCGCATTAACTTAGCCGATTCTTCAAACCTAGATGCCATGGCTTCTAGACTTTCACAGTCACTAGTTAAACCAGTCTCTTTCCATGTAAAGTAACTCATTTGTTTTTAAAT
>QCRX01000022.1 GCA_003209275.1 Prochlorococcus sp. AG-463-P14 | reverse complement strand
TAGCCTTTATTGCTTTAAGCATGAAGTTCTTAGCGGCTTTGTTCGCATTAAGACGGAAGAATCAATCTTATCTACCTAAAAAGTATCTAATGATATCAACCTTATGTACATTTAGTAACACGCGTAATAAGCCATGTGACGAGGGCTGTCAAGTGTATCCAACTACTAATAATTTGTTAATGCCTTTTATTATTTTTATCTCGTGCAGACCTACGGGAACCCGAACGTTACCTACGACTGGTACGCGGGAAATTCAGGGACGACGAACCGTTCAGGCAAATTCATCGCTGCTCATGCTGCTCATGCTGGGTTAATGATGTTTTGGGCAGGAGCGTTCACCCTTTTTGAGTTAGCCCGATACGACCCTTCATTGCCTATGGGCAATCAAAGCCTTATTTGTCTCCCTCATTTGGCAGGGTTAGGCATTGGGGGTATAGAAAATGGCGTAATTACAGAGCCTTATGGCTGCACTGTAATTGCTGTTCTCCACTTAATTTTCTCGGGTGTATTAGGAGCAGGCGGACTACTCCATTCCATGAAATATGAAGGTGATCTTGGTGATTACCCTGAAGGCAGCAGACCTAAAAAGTTTGACTTCGAATGGGATGACCCAAATAGGCTGACTTTTATCCTTGGTCACCATCTCATTTTCCTCGGATTAGGAAACATTCAATTTGTTGAATGGGCAAGAGTTCATGGAATTTGGGATTCAGCTCAAGGAGTTACTCGTACGGTCCAGTACAACCTTGACATAGGGATGATCTGGAACCACCAATTTGATTTCCTTGCTATCTCAAGTTTGGAAGACGTAATGGGTGGACATGCTTTCTTAGCATTCTTCACAATCATTGGCGGAGCCTTCCATATTGCCACCAAACAATTCGGAGAATACACCGAATTCAAGGGTAAAGGCCTACTTTCAGCTGAAGCTGTTCTTTCTTACTCCTTAGCAGGAGTTGGTTATATGGCTTTTGTGGCTGCCTTTTGGTGTTCCTCCAATACCACCATTTACCCAAGCGAGCTTTATGGTGATGTTTTGAAACTTCAGCTTGATCTTGCTCCGTATTTTATTGATACGGACACTTCACTTGTTGGAGATGCCCACACTGCACGTGCATGGCTCTCAAATGTCCACTTCTACCTTGGCTTCTTTTTCCTCCAAGGTCATCTATGGCATGCACTAAGAGCAATGGGCTTCGACTTCAGAAGAGTAAGTCAAGCATTTGAAAACATGGAGACAGTCAAAATCACATCTGGGAAATAAGTTAAATTCAAACCCATCTCTAATTCAATAGAAATGGGTTCATGACTTATAACTCATATTCAAAGAGCCCTAAATAGGGCTCTTTTTTTTACTTTTATATAAGACACTCAAGAAAGAAAAACCTTGTTGAATGACTTTTTAATAAACGATTAAATGCCGGTAAAGGGCAAATGAATACAAATTAATCGCTTATTTCCAAAATTTAACCTTTGAATGTGAGTAAACGGGCCTCTCGACGACAAAAAATGCACATGCTGAATTCACAATATTTCAGACTTTTCGTCTAATAAGCACTCGTCAGTGAATATTTTTATACAAAATTCTAACCTTTTCGGTCGCAAACATCGCAATTAGTAGTTGCTATTGAGAATCGCTTGCAAAAAGTAGGTGTTTAGGTATAAGTTTGAGATCAGTTCTCAACAAGCTAACTAGACAAAAAAATGGGCTTTAGATTCCTACCCGATGACCCCGTAGCGGCAGTACGCATGCCAACTGGGCAATCAGTTCTTATAGACCCTTCAGCTCGAACTGGTGGAGCGTGCTTGGAGGTAATAGAAGGCGTCGCCAGAGTTTATTGTCCTTGCGAAGAGACAGAAGGTATGACTTTGGCATTCCTTCAGGAAGGTGACCAACTACGAACAGACCGTCTATGTAGTGAGGGGGTATGCGTTGAAGCACTTACACCTCTGTGTTTTAGAAGTGATGCGGAAGTTGCAGAAAATAATGGATATGACGCAGTAAACGAATGGACATTGCAACTATTACGCATACGCCATCTTGGTAGCGCAGAATTACGGTTACAGGCATTGTTTGCTCTTTTAGTAAATAGACTCGGTAAACGATGTGGCAATTGGTGTCATTTACCCTTCAGACTTACTCATGAACGCATCGGAGAATTAATAGGGTCAACAAGAGTGACATCTACAAGATTAATTTCAAGACTAAGATCAGCAGATCTTATTAATGTACCCACTGGCGAACCAATACTTAGGCTTGCACCAACACTAATTGAGTCTTCTCCCCTTGTAGCCTAATTAATTTAAGAGTAATAACATTCTATGAAATTAAATGATGACTAACACACTCGGCAAAATAGAAGACATCAGTTGTCCGAAACTCACGACTATGATGGAAAAGAAAAAAAGCTGTAAGAAAAAAAAGTGTTCAAAATGGAAAGGTGGTAAATGTAAATGTGGGAAAGACTTCTAAATATGCTTAGTAACTAATAGCTCTCTAAATCAAAACTTTAGTATATAAATTAGAAACATTCACTTTAAAGCACATGTAGTCCCACCGGGGAATAAAATACCCATATGTGACTCCTTATATTTAACGAAACACCTGTCACCAACCTTAACAAGAGGTTTATCGAGTGATTGACATACTCGAAGCATATGGCCATCCAAGGTGACTCTAAATAACCAACAATTTCCATGAAATTCACGGCATAAAACTTTCGCATTTCCTGAATTATTAGCTTCTATTTCTATAGAATGTTCGTCTACCAATAATTCAATTGGGGCTGAGGAGGTTGATTCGATTTTGATAGACAATACCCCTAGTGGCGTAGATAATTGGTCATTCACATTCTGAACAGGTAGAACATTTTTTTGCAAAACAAATCGACCAACAAATGGTGTTGCTGGTTTATTTACTATTTCTGTAGGTGTTGAACATTGATGTAATTCTCCTTCTCTCATAACAGCTACACGGTCACAAATTGCAAGAGCTTCCTGTGGATCATGTGTTACTAAAACTCCACTAGCAGAACAGGATTGAAGTACACCTTTAAGCTCTGAACGAAGCTTGTTTCTTACATCTACATCAAGACTTGAAAATGGTTCATCTAAAACCACAAGAGAATTACCTGGTGCCAAAGCTCTAGCTAAGGCTAGTCGCTGACGTTGACCTCCTGAAAGCTCATGAGGATACCTACTTCTGTAAGTTGATAATCCAAGTAAATCTAGTAACCATTTAACACGTGCAGTTTCTTGACCTTTACGTAAGCCAAAACAGGCATTTGTCCAAGCATCAAGATGAGGGAACAGAGCACAATCTTGGAAAACCATTCCTACACCTCTTCTTTCAGGGGGTAAAAAACGATTCGTGCTTGCTACAACATTATCCCCTATGGAAATCTCTCCTCTAGAAGGATTTTCAAACCCTGCTATTAATCTAAGTAATGTAGTTTTACCGCATCCGGAGGGCCCTAGGAGACCAACAAGTTCACCTTCATTTATTGTTAGGTCTAAAGATTTAACTGCCCATAAAGGCTTAGAGTCTGTGCAGTACTTATGCCATAAATCCTTTATTTTGAGTTGAGTATGAGTCATATTATTTAACTTTAGAGATTTTCTATAAGGTTTATAGAAAACAAAAGTCCTTGATGTTCTTCTCCTAATGAAAGATCATTTTGTTGACGTAAAAGTGTTATTTGTCTTGTAACCGTTGAACGGGTTGCTCCTATTATCTCTGCCATTCGAGAATGACCAAGTGAAAAAGGAAGCAAATATTTATCATCTATACGTTTCCCAAATCTACTTACTAGAAGCTGGAACAAGGATATTAAACGCTCCTCTGTTCGTACTGGGTGACGAACAAGGTGAAGATCTAAAAGCCAACTTCTTATCAAATCATTTTCCTCTGGAGACTGGTGAAAATAATTGACTACAAATATGGTGTCTGTCATCGCCTCTAAAAGAATATTGGAGTCATCTAACAATCTGAACCATCTGTTCTCATAGTTGCCAGAAAAAGCCAATGTGATATCAGAAAAGTTCTGTCCAAAAGATCCAGAAAGTCTAGTAAAACCTTTAGCAAAAGAAAGGCCTGCGAAAAGTAGCTTGTTTGATGGCCGGGACAAGAGAAAAGTCTGTCCCTCTCTTAGTTGAACAGTAGTTTGTTGTAAGTCCAGATGAGTGTTGTCGTGCTTTATTTCATCTATCTTTCTAGAGGGATTTAGGGTTAAATGCGGATCTTGAATTTGACTCATAGCATCAAATTACTCATCAAAGGACTACCAGCAACTAACACGAGATCCATTGCAATTACAAGAGAATAAAGAGATATGGGATGAATTTCCCATCAGTCGAACTTCAGCTTGTACGAATGGCTACTCTTATATGCCAATTATGTCTCAGCATGGTGTACCTAGAATGAATTAGCTTGTAACCAAGTTAACAAGCTACTGTATCTTTATATACTAAGATTATATGTCTTTGCTGTTTACGAATAAATATTTTGAATTTAATATTATTTCTGCTTAAAACGACTGCTTAATACCCTCCTTTTTAAAAAATGAATTAAAGCTAATAATTATACATTACTATCATTCTCAATGATTAAATCCTACCTAATAAGGTTAAAGCATAAGAACAATTAACCAAGCTCAAATACAAACAGCTTCAGATATGATAAATCATATTGACAATAAGGTAACAATATAAATAAAAGACTATGTGGTAAACAAATATAAGCTCTGTTTGCTATATTGAAAAGCCGAATAGGAGTTATTGCGTAGTGATTGAAAGAGCTAAAATCAAGAAGAAGTATATAGAGTACTTTCTATGGTCTTTGGTTATTATTTTCTTCTTCTACCTAGTAAATACTTATGGAGTAGAGAATATTAGGAAGTCAATAGTTGGAAGGTCAGTATGGGCACCTTTTGGTATATTTTTGCTTAGATCAATTAGTATTGTAGTTCCTGCCCTGCCAAGTACTGCATATTCTTTACTTGCTGGAGCATTGTTGGGATTTAAAAAGGGCCTATTAGTAATATGCATTGCCGATTTAATCTCATGTTCTATAAGCTTCTGGATATCAAGAAAATATGGAAGGAATATAGTTAACAAATTGGTAGGAAAAAGTTTCATGAATAAAGTCGAAAGAATTAGCAAGAAACATATAGAAGACAATGTCTTTTTGATGAGTGGTTTTTTAATGACAGGATTGTTTGACTTTGTTTGTTATGGAATTGGCTTAACCAAATCGCCTTGGTATAAATTTCTGCCTGCACTTATAATTGGAATAGCCTTGTCCAACCCCCCAATAGTTGCCTTAGGAGCAGGAATACTAGATGGAGGTAAAAGAATTCTCATATTCTCAGCCTTAGGAATCATTGCTATAGGAGCAATATCAACTAAATTAAAAATTACTGATATTCAGTCAAAGTAAATAATCAAATGAATAAAGAGAAAAAACTCTCTACCATAATGAATACATTAAATAGACATTACCCTAACCCCAGAGTACCTCTTTTTCATACTAATACATTTACATTATTAGTCGCTGTAGTACTTAGTGCCCAATCTACTGATAAGAAAGTAAATGAAATAACTCCTCCACTCTTCAATAAAGCATCAACTGCGAAGGATATGTACTTATTAGGTACGGAAAATATTCTAGATTTTATTAAGAATCTAGGTTTAGCAAATAGAAAAGCCAAATATATTTATAAGCTTTCTGAGATTGTAATTAAAAAACACTCAGGCAATGTTCCTGACAACTATTTTGAATTAGAAGCACTACCTGGTGTTGGTCATAAAACAGCAAGCGTAGTAATGGCACAAGCTTTTGGTTACCCATCATTTCCTGTAGATACCCACATCCATCGACTAGCTCAAAGATGGGGTCTTACGGATGGAAGAGATGTAATTCAAACTGAAAAAGATTTGAAATCTTTATTTCCTAAAGATTGTTGGAACAAATTACATCTTCAAATTATTTTCTATGGAAGAGAATTTTGTACCGCTAGAGGTTGTGATGGAAGAGTCTGCTCATTGTGTAGAGAACTTTACCCGAATAGGAAAGCTCCTTTTGTTACCAAAAAAGCATAAATCGTTTAAATTTCATACTCCTAACTGCGCTAAGAGTATTTTCGAGCTAAAAGTAAATAACGTCAGCTAAGGAATTACTAATGAAATTAGCCGTTAGTGGGGCTTCTGGTAAAACTGGTTATCGCATCGCAGAAGAAGCTTTAGCAGATGGCCACGAAATTAAACTGATTTTACGTAAGAACTCAGAAATACCAAATTCCTTAGAAGGTATAAATAAAGTTAACTTGTCACTTAGCAATCAAGAAGAACTAGATTCAGCACTAAAAGGTTGTGATGCATTAATAATCGCTACTGGTGCTCGGCCATCAATCGATTTAACTGGACCTGCAAGAGTTGATGCTCTTGGTGTTCAGAAACAAGTTGCTAGCTGTATTCGAGTAGGAGTTAAACGACTTATTCTGGTAAGTTCTCTATGTGCTGGTAAATTCTGGCATCCATTAAATTTGTTTGGACTAATCCTTATTTGGAAAAGGATTGGAGAACGCTCTCTTGAAAATAGTGGACTTCATTGGACCATCATCAGACCTGGCGGACTATTAGAACGAGAAGACAATCTTTCCAATGAAAACATTTTGTATACAGGGCCAAACATACAAGAAGATGCCTCAATACCTAGACGACTAGTAGCTCGTTGCTGTGTTGAAGCACTTACTACTCCAAATTCAATTCAGCAAATTATTGAGATCACTAGCTCTACTGATATTCCAGAAATAAACATGGAAAAAGCTATCGAAGGATTTAAGCTCTAAAAATGATCAAACAAAATTAGTAAAAAACCATCATATGGACAGCACAAACTCCAAAATTGATGCATTGCAGCTTATGCTCACTGACTTGAGGACGCGTAATGAGTCGATAAGGCACAAAGCAGCATTCAGAGGATGCCAACCAGAGTTCCAGAAATTGGTAACTAGATTGATTGAACAACTTGAATCAGAGTTACTTAGGGAAAAACAAATACTTAGGGAAAAACAATAAAATACATTAATAATACCTAAGTAGTCTTCAAAGAAGAAGTAATCGTTAATTTATTTTCTCAGAAATCTCTTCTTCTTTATTTCAGCTTTATCCAAGTTCTAAACAAGCTAATCCATATACTTGTTTCATAGAAATTGGAGGTTGATTACCCTTATACATCCGTAAAGTCTCTGATATTTGATTAAAGCCAAGTTCCAAAAGAAGAGTTTTCACATAAGGGTTTAAACCAGGAACATCAATCAAAACAACACCTTGATGCTGGTCAACCAAACGCCTTAATAATAACTCTGCCAGCTGTGGAGAATCAGCTAGCAATGGACCAATACGCCAACCTTCTCCTTCACTTAAAAGACAAGGACGAATTCGGCCAAATCCATGGCAAAAGCCTTGACTATCTACAAGCGCTAAGACTTTTCCAGCAGAGTGATTTAACCAATCAGATAAAAAGTGAGGGCGAGGGCTTGGCTCCCGCATAGCGTCATAAGCTTGAACAACTGACGAAAGTATCTCCTTATCTTCAAGGATCTTCAGGCCATTTAAGGTAGCTTGAGGATTGTTATTATCTCGCTTTAGGTTGCCATCCCCAATCCATTGCCAACGGGTTGTAGACGAAGAAGCCTTAAATCCCCATTTTGCGTAATCGTCAATCCTATCGAGAGCTGCTTCCAAGCCGATGCAAGGTAAATCATTCAGGTGATGAAGTGCATGCTTCCACAGCTCCACCCCATAACCATTTCCTCTTTGTTCCTTAACGACTAAGAAAAGACCTATAAAGCCATATTCTGAATTATATCTAACACCAGCAATGCATCCAACTGGGATATTACCTAACCAACCAACCCAAAGGCCTTGTCTATCAGTATGACGATAAATACCTACATCTCCAACTCCAGGTGCAAAGCCTTCAGCTCGAGACCATTGCGTGATCCTAGGGATATCATTACGATTCAACGGCCGAATTTTTAAAAGAGAGGCCATCTTTAGAGCTAACGAAAGAAGAAGTTACTTGATGAATATCTACATTATCTTGTCCTACGACTAATATCCAGGCAATAACATTTATAAAAGGATCTGAGCTTAATTGTTTTCATTTGTTGAAATCAGACAAAAGATATGTGCCAATACTATTGACAGCCATTATAGAAAACTTAAATAAGTATTTAAAATGAGAACCACTTTAGAAACAGGCGTTATACAAACACCTACGAATTATAAAAATTGAGTAAAACTTTATTTAAGTTGCTCGTTTGTATAGACAGTCGGAGCGAAAATTAAGAATATATACCACCAAAGAATTATTAATATGCTAATAAATATCGTTACCCAAATATTACCTGGCCATAAAAAACTAAGGCTTATGAGAATAATTCCTGTTAAGATGACACTCCAGGGTTGACACCACCAAGGCTTATCTGCCCATAGATTATCAGATTTATTATCTTTAGTGTTCATTTATATGACGTTAGTTTTCCGCTAGTATGTAACTCTGAAAGAGATTCGTAACCGCCAATTAATTTGCCATCTATAAAGATCTGAGGGAAAGTACTTAATTCACTTCTTGATTGGAATTCTTTGAATTTATCTTCACTATCAATAATACTGATCATATGAGGAATATCGGTTGAGCGAAGAATTCGTACAGCCCTTGAGCTCCATGGGCACCCTGGCAAGACCACTAGTTCAATACGCGAATCTTTAGTCCTATCAGATGTATTTAAATTTTGTAAAGGCCTTGGATCCTCATCAATAAAGCCAACTAAAAGATCTGCTGCCTTTAGAACTTGAGAACCTAATTCCAAGTGCCCGCCCCAAACTTGGCAATCCACATCAGATAAACTCAAATGAAGGTGAACACCTTTAGGTGAGAGCGTTCCATTTAGAGTAATTATTTCAAGATTACCCTCTAGTACCGTTGGTTCTGCTCTACCAGGGCACTGAAAAGCAGCTCTAGAAAGGTTGCCTACCACCCCTAGAACAAAACCCTCAGAATTCTCGTCACGAACGACTTGTTCAAGACTTGCACGTAAATCAGCACCTGGGCCAAGTTTCAAAGGGATCGTTCGCATAGAGGTCTCCTCTACATCAAGGAAGATTAGAATGTCAGAAGCTCATAAGAGCTAAAAATAAGTCAGAATAAACTTTGCACATAAGATAATCTACATAAGTACTTGTCTGATTAGTTTACTAAACTAAAGATTAAAATCTTTTCAAGATATTTAAGCAAACAAATGATCAGTCTAAAAAGTATGAAAAATTGCAATTTAGCAATTGGACCTTATCCAACATTTTCATATGATGCAAGTGGAGGAGGAGGTACAGGCTCTACCAAAAAAGGTCAAGATTCTCGAATAAGCCTAAAATTTGATCCTGAAAAATTTTATATACCACCTATAAATTATACAACCACTAAATTATTAGGATTACCTATCCCTCCTGGAGTAAACATAGATATAGTTCCAGAGAAGATAGAAGGTGAATATGATAAGCAAAAAAATTGTATTAATCTAATATTTCAAGCTAGGTTCTTATTTTCTATCGGCACATTACTAAAAGCACCCGATCTACTACTTACAGCAAATCTTACTAATACAGATGTGAATTTTAGAAAAAGAGCTTTTCAGTCGAGTCCATTTACTGGTAGTGGCAATATTGTGTTAGTTAGTGTGTCAACAATTCAAAAGACAGGAAATTTGATCTATGATAGTTTCTTAACACTACCTGCTCCAGTATTAGCAGTTTTACATTGTAAAATAGATATAATCGATGGAGATTAGTTTAATTTCACTATGAATGTTTAGTAACTTTCTTAATAACGGTTATAAATTTTTCTACGTATTAATTATTCTCGAGTCTTCGGACAATAAAGGTCATTGATACTAATGAGGCGAGAAGGACAAGTAGAAGAAAAGTTGTCATGATAATTCTTATTCATTTAAATTTTACAGTACCAAGAGAATAAGAAGATGAAAGTCTTAACAAACTTCATAAAAACACAACTAGAAGTCTACATTCTCGAATCATGGTAGAACTAGACCTAGAAAAAATATGTCGTGGTGACGAATAATTAGGCTACTTTATTTAAACAAGTTTAACTCTATCTGGTATATGTATAAGACAACGAAATAGTATTGTTTGCAAATCGAATACAAAGAGTCTCCTAAACAGAAAATGCAAACTCAAACAGTTATTGCTATGAGATTAAGACGAATAGCAAACATTCTAACAATAGTGAGAGCGCTTCTGGCTGTCCCTATATTAATAGCACTCAATTATGGATATTTATCCGTAGCATTTATAATTTTACTTGTTGGAGCTTTAACAGATTTAATAGATGGCCGTTTAGCTAGGAAAGCAGGGGGAGGAACTTCCTGGGGAGCAAAAGTAGATCCTCTTACTGACAAAATATTATTATTAGCTCCTTTAGTGTGGTTAGTTAATCAACAAATATTGCCTGTATGGGCAATTTGGATATTGGTATCAAGGGAACTTATTATATCATCATGGCGTTCAAATAAAGTTGGGGGAGTACCTGCTAATTATGCAGGTAAAATAAAAACTCTAATGCAACTTTTGAGTACACTATTAATGCTCTGGCCTCCTAATTGGTATTTTATAATCGCAGGAAATAATATAAATAAATTAGGTTGGTACTTGTTTTGGCCAGCATTACTTTTAACACTAGTGTCAGCCATTAGCTATCTTAAAACGAGTCTAAAATATCATCATGATTAAAATCAGGGCTGAGATTGCGATTAATCAAGTAATCATTATTATAGCTATCACTTAACCCTTCAATTAAATCAAATTTAGGTTTCCAATCAAGATCACTCTCGATACGACTTATATCAGTTAGGAAATGACCTATTCTTAATGGAAAAACTTTTCTGGCTTTTGGATCTAACAGAGAAGGATCAAAGCTTTTTATGTCTAAGTGATTAGGTGTTTTCCCGGCAGCAATGCAAGCAGCTTTTAGCAACCCTAAGAAAGTAACACCTTTCTTGCCAGAACAGTTATATATCCGATTCTCAGCTATAGAAAATTCCAAACTCAGTGTCATCGCTTCAGCTAAGTCAGAAACATGGCCTAGTTGAGTAATGGTATCTCCCTTTATTGGCATAGGAACTGGTTTGTCGTGTGTAATTCGATCAAAAAACCAACTCTCAATAGGGTTGTAATTGCCAGGTCCATATATATATGTAGGCCGAAAACTTGTAAAAGGAATCTTCTCATTAATCAGCCAATTTTCTGTATCAGCTTTACCTACATGCCTACTAACAGGGTCTAAAGGGCTCATCTCATCAAGAGGCCAAGTGTCCGAATTCGCATAGACACCAGCAGAGCTTACGTAAAGGAATCGGTGATTTGGATTGCCTGTATGAGAAAGAACTAGTCGGGTTTCATCTAAGTTTCTTCCTGAGCTGTCAACAATCACATCAAAGTTTCGATTATCTAGACAACGAAGATCTTCGTTGTTTTTTCGATCTCCTTTTAAGTGCTCAACATCACTTGGAAGAGTGTGCCTCCCTCTTGTAAACAGAGTTAATTGGTGTCCCTTCGACTTTAAATTTGATACCAGGGCTTTTCCCACAAACCTGGTTCCACCCATCAATAGAATCTTCAAAACAAATAAAGGCGAACTAAAACTATTGAAGCGTGACATCTGTAGCAATGTCTCGAATCAACGTGCAGGATAGGTTTAAGCTGCCATATTTTTAAACATGGAAATCATCCCAGCTATAGATTTGCTGGAGGGCAGTTGTGTACGGCTAAATCAAGGCGACTACAGCAAAGTAACAAGGTTCAGTAATGATCCTGTTGCTCAAGCTCTTGATTGGCAGCAACAAGGCGCGACCCGTTTGCATCTAGTTGATCTTGATGGTGCAAAAACTGGAAAACCAATAAATGACACAAGTATTAGAGAGATAACATCTGCACTATCAATACCAATCCAACTTGGTGGAGGCGTCCGCTCACTAGAAAGAGCAGAAGAACTGATTAATTACGGTCTAGACAGAATCATTCTAGGGACAGTAGCCATTGAAAATCCTCAACTTGTCAAACAATTAGCTAAAAATCATCCAGGCAAGATACTTGTAGGAATAGATGCAAAGCAAGGGAAAGTTGCCACTCGAGGATGGATTGAAGAAAGCGATATTAATGCTACCGATTTAGCGAAAGAACTTAGCCAAACAGGCATAACGGCGATTATAAGTACTGACATATCAACAGATGGAACTTTACAAGGTCCTAATTTAAAAGCCCTCAAGGCAATCGGAGAGGCCAGTAAAGTGCCAATAATTGCTTCAGGAGGGATCGGGTCTATGAGTGATTTGCTCTCATTACTTCCTCTTGAAGGAATAGGAATAAATGGAGTTATCGTTGGGAGAGCGCTCTACGACAAAAAATTCGATCTTAAAGAAGCAATAAGTGCTATAGAGGAAAAACGGTTAATTGATGCACCTATCGATCAAACCTTTTTGGCTTAAGAAAACTTTTCATTGGATCTATCAATCCCCCAGAGCAATGCAGAGTCGATTAACCAATACAAACTATGGACTGGAGTATTCTCGCAAACTCGTTATGTTGGTGAAAAAGTCCTAAGTAGTGATCACCTTGGCTGAAAGAGCATCAAATCAGATCCTCTTATTTGCCCCAGATCTCCTAGGGGAGGCTCTTGCACTACAACTGAATTCTGCAGAACCTGAATTAGACGTACTACTTAATAAGGATCAGTTAACACGTCATCCATCTCTTGTTATCTGGTCAATAGAAAGCCTTGAGATGCCAAGTTCCATCCAACTTGAATTAAAACGACTACAAGAACACTGGCACCCATCACCTGTATTACTTCTTTTACCAACTACTGTAAATCTAACCACAGAAGAACTACTTCAATTTGGATGTCCAGGATTATTACAGGATCCTGATCTTAAGACATTAGTTGATGCAATAAAAACTCTACGAGGAGGTGGACGTGTAGTTCGATTGAAAGATAAGTCATCAGAAAAGGTCACAACTACTCAATCCACAATTGGGTTAGGTCAATGGCTACTTATAAGTGGCTTACAACAAATACATGGAGATTTAAAGATCATTAACCTTACCTTGAAAAATACAAGAGATAATCTATTCCTAGAGTTAGTGCTAAAAGGCCGCAAGAGAGAAATCCTTACGGCCAAAAAACTTTTACTATGGTTATGGGGTCCACTCCAAGTAGCAATAAATCCCATAAATGAGAACGGTCCTACAGATCCTCTTTGGTCAGATATCAACAGAATTAAAAACGAGAACCAAAGCAACGAAGTTGGCACAGAAATAAGTCTCACTGAGTGTTCTGGAATGTCTGTATGGATAGCCATCAACAAGAGACTTCAATCTTCTGTTCAAAACGGCTTTATTAATTCAACTGGGCATCTTCTTGCTATAGACGGCCTGAACAATCCTCGTCAACAAGATCTCCTAAATGGGCTTATCGAACAATTAGATGAAGTAATAAATCGACTCAGTAAAAATAAATCAGATCACTATTCTTACTTAGACGATTGGGAAGAACTCCAACCTCAATTAAGACAACAAGCTTTGAGAAGTGTTGCTGGTAGCTATGTACGACTACCTAGGACTGGAAAACTTACTCCAGTAATTGATGAATTACTGGAGTTTGCAGATCTTTTAAGCAAAGACGATGATCTACCAGACCCTGAGAGAATGCTCCAGCCTCTACTACTAAATAAGCCGATACAAATCAATGGTCAACTACTACCCCCAGACGATCCCAGATCCATCCTCCACCTAGAAACCCTATTCAGCAACTGGATAATAAGGACAGCTGAACTGCTAAGCGCAGAACTACTAGGAGCCTGCGGAGAATGGTCAGAACTTCGCCAGTACTTACTAAACCCACACTTTATTTCTACTAGAGAGCTTGAGCGATTACGCAATCAATTGAACAGTAAAAACAGATGGCTAAACCTTGTCGAACGGCCAATACAGCTATACGAAAGCAAAAGACTCCTTTATCAACTAAAACAAGGCTCTATTAGCACGATATTAGTTACTGAGCCTCGTGATGAAGAACTTAGAAAGCTTGGTTGGTGGCAGCAACAAGTTGCTTTACTGGTTGAAGCTCGAGATGCATTGGCTCCTCAAGTGCAAGCTCTTGTAAGGAAGTTTGGAGATTTAATGGTTATTGTTTTAACACAGGTGATCGGACGTGGAATTGGGCTAGTAGGACGAGGTATAGCCCAAGGTATGGGTAGGAGCTTGGGAAGAGGATGAATTTCTTTAAAATGGTTCATGAACCATCAAAATAGTTTTACACCTCTGACATGTACTCCTTATGGCCCATCTGCTAAGCGCAATACTTAGCCTTTTCCTAATCCTTATTTTTCTTGTAGCACCAACCAATGCTGCAAGAGATACTGATAGTTACGATGGGAATATTTATCCTATTTACGCTGGAAATGGTTCACTAGTTCCACCACCCAACACACTTGCCGAATCCCTGAGAAAAAAGAAGGCAAGCGTCATTGTCTTTTATTTAGATGACAGCAGTACAAGCAAACAATTTGCACCTGTTGTTTCAGGTATAAAGCTTTTATGGGGATCCACTGTTGACCTATTGCCATTAACAACAGACGAGTTCCAAACAAACGCAAGCGATGACCCTAAGGAAGCTTCCTTTTATTGGCATGGTCGAATTCCCCAAATAGTAGTTTTAGATGGAGAAGGCCAAATATTTTTAGACCAGGAAGGGCAAGTACCTATCGAAACAATCAATGAAGCAATAAGTTCAGCTACAGGGGTTGAAATACCTTTCAACATTACGATTAAGAGCTTCAACGAATACAACAGCGAACCAGAAAAAGAGGGTTATACAGCTCCACGTTAATTTCCATCTCTGAAAGCTATTAGTTAAATATTCACTTACTCTCAAGCTTCACTCAATCATTTATCGCTAGAACATAAAAATGGATTACCTATTTCTTTCATCGCTAGTTTTAGCAATCTGCTTGATCCTTTTATGTCTAGAAATCAACCATCACTCTCGATCAGCATCTCCTCTGAAACTCTTGAGCAAAGGCTGGGAAGTAACTGAAACACCATCAGGACTGAAGATAGATGGAGTATTGGAAATCAAGAATCCACATCAAAAAATGGAGGTGATGGTCCCAAATTTCGAAGTTAAAACAACATTGTTAGCCAAGAAAACCTTACAAGGGGTAACAACTAAAAGTCGTATAATTCCAAACCATCCAGATATGGATACACGGAAAGATGAATATTGGACCGCATATATTGTCAAAAGCCAACAGTCAACAGAAGTGAAGGTAACAATAGAAATACTCATAAGTAAAGAGCAAAATAACGAAATAAGAACTAATCTTGAATGTATTTGGGTAGACTTTTACTGGATAAATTATGGTCCATTTGGAAAGCTAGACCTACGAAAAGGCCTAGTAGTTCCACTTACAGGACCAACACCACTTACATCCTCAGAAGCATACTTCCAGATAGGAAAAGGTTTCCAGGTCTTACCTCTGAAAACTCACATTTTAGGTGTAATTGACAATCCTTTAGATGTTCTAAGAACCTATACAGAAAATATTACCAAGCCTGGCGATACTTTAACAATTGGAGAAACACCCTTGGCTATAATGCAAGGAAGGTACAGGCATCCAAATGTAATAAATCCAGGCTTAGTCGCCAAGATATTATGTAAAGGTTTTAAGCCCACAAGTAGTCTGGCGACAGCGTGTGGGCTTCAAGCACTTATTGATATTGCAGGACCGAGTCGTGTGATTAGTTCGTGGATAATAGCTGCAAGTTTAAAACTAATAGGGGTTAACGGTATGTTCTATCGATTAGCAGGTACCCAGGCAAGACTAATTGATGACATCACAGGTACAACGCCTCCATATGACCAATATATAGTTCTAGGTCCCAGAAACGCTAAATCTTTTTGTGAAGAAGCTTCTAAGCTTTTAGGTATAAATATTGCCATTGTCGATGTTAACGATTTAGGTCGAGTAAAAGTATTAGCATCCAATCGAAACTGTGATCAATATCTCCTAAAGAAAGCCCTAAGTAGCAACCCAGCAGGAAATGCTAATGAACAAACACCCCTCGTTCTAGTTAGGCCATACTGAGAAAAAAGGAAGCAAAATTTTGTAATGGAGATAGATTTAAGTTAAGTAAGCAATCTTGGACTGAGCGTGATCGAGGCAATTGACAGCCCCCTTCGCGTGGAATCGCTAAAAGCGAGCCACTTATCCATGTTTGAGCCAAACAAACATGGAGAACTTCTGGCAAGGCTGCAAATAACACTCATCAGATCCTGGTTAGCTCAGGTCGAAAAAAACCTTCCCGGATTCTTACCTGCTAAGAGACCTAGTTGCATAGTAGGCATTGAGAACAAATCTCTAAGAGGATTAGTTCTCATACATCCTTACAACCAAAGGGGTACATGCCTAGCTCTAACCCTTCCAGAAATATTTGAAGGAAGCAACTACTTGAGCAAAAGTAAAATCACCAAAAGACTATTAAAGAGTGCTATTCATCACAAGGATTACAGAGCACAAAGCTGGATAATCCGCTGTCCTGCAGTTGATCTAGATCTTATTTCAATAACTCGCGAGCTTGGATTTCAACCACTAAAACTATTCAAATCCTGGAAGAAGAATACAATTAAGACAAATACTTCTCAAATCAGCTCATCCGTCGAATTATCGCAAGAACTTAATTATCAAAGACTAAATAGATTTAATAATCGTCTATTTTGGCAATTAATGAAATCCAGCGAGTCTTCCAACCTTAGGCAAATACTAGACAGAAAGTCCTCTGATATCTTTGGAAGTAATAAAAACATCAGTGGTGTTTTGATAAGTAAGAACAAAACCGAAGAAACAGCTATTGCAGGACTTTTAAGTCGCCCAGAATGCCAAAGTGATCTCGTGTTGGAACTTATAAGAGATACAGCTTGGGATGAAAGACTTTCAGAAAGCATCCCAATAATTCTTGATAAGACTAACCAATCTTTCAAACAAATCTCTATAGAAACAGCAAGTGAAGATGAAGAACTTACTGAATTACTCACCAAAAATGAATGGGTACAAACAACTGAAAGTTTGCTTTTAGGACGCAGCCTTTGGAAGCGGCAAGTCAATAGTCAAATCATTCCAGGTACTAGGTCCCTTGAAACAATGCTTGAAA
>QCRX01000021.1 GCA_003209275.1 Prochlorococcus sp. AG-463-P14 | reverse complement strand
TCGCTAATTCATGACGATCGCGATCTTTAAGATGAACAGAATATTCCAAGTCATAAAAGGTATGTTCAGAAGCCTTCCTTTCATTAGCCTCGACTAATTCAACTGTCCTTCCAGTTCCTTCTGGAGCAATAACCTCGCCCATTAGCCTTTTTCCAACTGCCTCAGGGCTTCCGAGTTTCTCAAGATCAACATCATTACCAACTTCAGATACAACCAGACTTAAAGTTTCATCACTGTTGATCAGATCATGAAAGACCACCTGGGGGCCGCCACTTACTGCAATTCTTGTCCAACCAGTTGGATAAAAGAAAGCATAACGACCATCAGGACTCTGGAAGGAATTCAGGCCTGCTAAGCCAACACCACTGCAAGAAGACAAAAATAGAACAACAGTAAGTGTGAAAAAGACTCGAGCGCCAGAACGCATCAATTCAACCATCGATCAATCCATACACATTTTTTTATTCTGCCGGAATCCTGCCCTTACTGACAGAAGACTTATACATATCAACCCGGAAGATTAAACACTGCTTAAATTCTCTTTATCTGCTATGGAACACTGAGCGGCTTTACCAGACCACTAGCTCGTCTTATCGACCAGTTCGAACAACTACCTGGGATTGGCCCCAGAACAGCTCAGAGGCTTGCCTTACATCTTTTAAGACAGCCTGAAGAGAAGGTGCGCAATTTCTCAAATGCAATATTAGATGCACGGAGCCAAGTTGGGTATTGCCAAAAATGTTTTCATCTCAGCGCTGAGAACGAATGCGAGATCTGTACTAATCAAAATAGAGAGATGAATCTTTTATGTGTAGTTGCAGACTCTCGTGACCTACTAGCTCTAGAACGAACCAGGGAATACAAAGGCCTTTACCACGTTCTTGGAGGATTAATTTCACCTATAGATGGGATTGGACCAGAAGCACTACAGATTTCCAACCTTGTCAAACGGGTAGACCAAGATTCTATTGAAGAAGTTATTCTTGCTCTTACTCCCAGTGTCGAAGGAGATACAACAAGTCTTTATCTGGCCAGATTGCTAAAGCCTTTTACAAAAGTAAGTCGAATCGCCTACGGCCTACCAGTTGGGAGTGAACTTGAGTATGCAGATGAAGTAACTCTAACTCGTGCTCTCGAAGGCCGTCAGGCCATGCAATGAATAGCTCATCAAACAAATGACTACTCAACGTAGACAAACTCAATACAGCAAAATCGCCCCTAGTGAGAGGCTCCCAGAATGGATAA
Organism: Prochlorococcus sp. AG-463-P14; assembly: GCA_003209275.1. Lineage (GTDB taxonomy): Bacteria > Cyanobacteriota > Cyanobacteriia > PCC-6307 > Cyanobiaceae > AG-463-P14. Next base: position 17,565 of record QCRX01000021.1, on the reverse strand, counting down.
GGCCATCAATTGGAAAAGTTTCTCAACTTGAAAACGTTCAAAGCCTTATAAAGGGTTATCAACTTCACACAATTTGCGAAGAAGGGCGTTGTCCTAACCGTGGAGAATGTTATGCCGCAGGAACTGCAACATTCTTGCTTGGTGGATCAATTTGCACTCGAAGTTGTGCTTTTTGTCAGGTAGATAAGGGTAAGCCGCCAGAAAAAATAAATCACCAGGAAGCTCAAAGAGTAGCCAATGCAGTTCTTGAATTAGGACTCAACTACGTCGTTATTACCTCTGTCGCAAGAGATGATCTACCTGATCATGGTGCAAGTCTTTTCACTGATACGATCAAAGCGATTCGTGATCTTGTTCCCAATACAAAGATAGAAGTGCTAACACCAGACTTCTGGGGGGGGTCAGTCAACGAAGAAGTAGCTCTATTTGAACAAAAGAAACGTTTAGCTCAAGTACTAAATGCCAGACCCGTATGTTTTAATCACAATTTAGAAACTGTAGAAAGACTTCAGAAAGAAGTACGTAGAGGAGCAACATACAGTCGATCGCTTGCACTTTTAAAGATTGCGAAAGAACTTGCGCCTGAAATCCCTACAAAATCGGGCCTAATGCTTGGACTTGGGGAAAGTCGAGATGAAATCATTCAAACACTTAAAGACCTTCGATCAGTGAACTGTCAAAGAGTCACACTTGGACAATATCTACGGCCATCACTTGCTCATATTCCTGTTCAACATTACTGGCACCCTAATGATTTCAATTCTTTTGCCGATATTGCGAAAAAAATTGGCTTCGAGAAAGTAAATAGTGGTCCACTAGTTCGCAGTAGTTATCACGCAAAAGAGAACTAATTAATGTGTAGGTAGATCTGCTTGAGAGATACTCCAAAGCCGATAACTTTTTTCAAATACCTCCTTGCAATCAGCGACCATAAGTTCGCCAGCACCACCCCAAATCATTCTCAACGGCAGATCCATAGGAGCAGAACCAACTTCTCGAACTGTATAGAATCCTCTCTTTAAAAAATAGTTAACTAAGCGTTTGTGTTGACGTTCTTCATCACGAATTGCCAAAAGTCTAGCTTTGCTACATGGCGTGTTTTCTAATGCCCAAGCCATAGTTGCAGCCCAAACGAGATGTCCAACTCCACCTGGAGCACTAGCGCTGACTCTCATTGTGTCAAGCTGTAATCCATTGGTTTGGTTATATGCCCAAGCCTTCATCTCTCCCAATATTCTTACCTTCTCAGGTTCCAAATAATCTGCGACGACAAGCCTCAATGCCCATAAATTAAATGGTCTTCTAACCTGAATTCTTAATAAAAGACTAGAGCGTAAAGCCTGTTCTTCTAAATCTGAAAGTGAAACTCTAATCACAACTTATAAGAAGATTGATTTCTCAAACTAATCTGTTCCTGATTATCATATTGTCTTTGCCTCTCTGAAAATCTAGATCTATCTACATCAGTGAAAATATTTTCACAATAATGACATTGAACTCCACGTATATAACTTGATAGTTTTCTGTCCTCTGAGTCAAGAGGCATCCCACAAGCATGACAAAGCCTGTGATCACCAGGCAACAGGTTATGGTTTAACGCAACCCTTTGATCAAAGACAAAACATTCTCCTTTCCATAGACTTTTTTGTTCGGGGACTTCTTCAAGGTATCTAAGAATTCCTCCGTGCAGATGATAAACATCTTTAAAGCCATTTTTCCGCAAATAAGATGTGGCTTTTTCGCATCGTATCCCTCCTGTACAAAACATTGCTATTCTTTTTGGTTTCTTCTCTCCGACAAAAGGTATTAAGAATTCATTAACCCAAGAAGGAAATTCTCGAAAACAATTTGTATGAGGATTGATAGAACCGTTAAAAGTTCCAATTCCAATTTCATATTCATTACGAGTATCAATAACAATGGTTTCAGGATCGTTTAAATAACTATTCCAATCTTCAGGTTCAACATAAATGCCAACATCAGCTTTAGGATTAACACCTTCAATTCCCATAGTTACGATTTCAAGCTTCTTGCGAACTTTAAATCTTCGGAAAGCCTGTTTAGAAGTCCAACTAAATTTCAATTCCAAATGATTTCCTAACAATGAGTCATGAAGGATATCAATCATGGAAGCCACACTCCTAGGAGATCCACAGATGGTTCCATTGACACCCTCAGAAGCAATCAAAATCGTTCCCATCAATTTATTCTGCTCAGAATTACGCTCTAGATGATTCAACAAAAAGACGATATTTTCTTCAGTTAAAGAAGTAAAGCAATAAAAAGTTGCTACTTGAAACTTGTCTTCAGCAGGTTGTGTAGAGACCCTGTCCATTAATCTCAAAAATCCCAATTAACTTGAACTCCTGCTTGAGAAAGCAATTGTCTATCAGCTTCAATTTCAGGGTTAGATGTGGTAAGTAAGCTATCTCCATAAAAAATAGAGTCCGCTCCTGCTTGCAAACAAAGTATTTGAGCTTCCCTTCCTAACTGTTCTCGACCAGCACTAAGTCGCACACGACTATAGGGCATAAGAATCCTTGCAGTAGCTACCATCCTTACCATTTCTAGGGGGTCGACAGACTGACACTGCTCCAAAGGTGTCCCCTCTACAGGAACTAACGCATTAATAGGCACACTCTCAGGATGTGGGTTCAATGTGGCCAAGATCTTTAGCAAAGATGCTCTATCTGTAATTGATTCACCCATACCTATTATTCCGCCGCAGCAAATGGTGATCCCTGCAGAGCGAACTCGATGCAAAGTTTCCAAGCGCTCTTGAAAAGTACGCGTCGTAATTATTTGTTCATAGTTCTCAGGGCTAGTGTCAAGGTTGTGGTTATAAGCAGTTAAGCCAGCTTCTGCTAAACGGAAAGCCTGCTCATCGGTAAGCATCCCAGCAGTTACGCAAGCCTCCAATCCAATTTCACGAACACCTCGCACCATCGAAAGCATTGCTTCAAATGCCTCTCCATTTCTTATCTCTCTCCATGCCCAACCCATACAAAAGCGATCTGCTCCAGCTGCCTTTGCCGCTTTTGCTTTCTCCAATACCGGGTCTACATCTAAATTTGGCTGATTACTAACATCACTACTGTTATGAATAGATTGCGGACAATAAGCGCAATCTTCTTCACATCCCCCTGTCTTAACACTTAGCAGAGAAGCAAGTTGTACATTATAGCTAGGATTTACAGCACGATGCACTAGTTGAGCTTGCCAAAGTAATTCCATTAAAGGGAGCTCTAATAATTCTTGAATTTCATGCAATGTCCAATCATGACGAACATCGAGTAGTTCAACATCTGAAGATTTTTTATCAAGCAGAGTCATAAATCAATTACAACCAAAGGTCAGGATCCCAAATGATCCGAAGTAATAGGTTCTAGTCCACCAAAACGACGGCATCGGGATTGATAATCAATCAAAGCTTGTAATAGTTCTGATGAGTCAAAATCTGGCCATAAGGCATCAGTTACATAGATTTCTGCATATGCCAATTGCCAAAGCAAAAAATTACTAATTCTCCTTTCACCGCTAGTTCTAATAAGCAAATCAGGATCTACTTCACTAGCTGTAAAAAGCTCTGCGGCAAAAATATTTTCATCAATAACTGATGGATCTAGCTCGCCTTTTACAGAGCGTTCGGCAAGTTTTTGAGCAGCAAGGACTAATTCTCTTCTACCTCCATAATTGGTACAAACGTTAAAGTGAATTCCACTATTGCCGGCAGTTAATTTAGTAGCTTCTTTAATCAACTCTCGTAGGCGCTCTGGAAGCACTTCAAGACCTCCTAAGAAGTTAATCCTCACTTTTTCCTGTTGAAGAGCTTCCAATTCTCGTTGCAATACCCTCTCAAATAGAGCCATCAGAAAGTTAACTTCATCCTGGGGCCTCGACCAATTCTCAGTTGAAAAAGCATAGACAGTTAATGCGCCAATTCCCAAGTCACTACAAAATCTCAAAGTTGTTTTTAAAGCTTCAACACCAGCTCTATGACCCATCATCCTTGGTAAGCCTCTTGCTTCTGCCCATCTCCCATTCCCATCCATAATCACAGCAATATGAGCAGGCATCCGGCGTGGATCTAACCCGGCGTGTTTCGTACAGATCGTTGAATGATCTGCTTTTATGGCCGAAGAGCGGCTCACTGCAGAGTTTCCTTTGAAGGGCTTGGACTGACAACGCTACCCCTAGAAGTGGTATTAACTTCAGAGGTAGTAGATGGAACCTTAGGACTATTGGAAGCAACAGCAGAAGGCTTGGCCCCTTGGGATACAACAGCTCCTCCTATTAGATCCTTTAGTAAGTCCAAAAGCCTGCTGCTGGTTATAGGCCTTTCAAGTCGGCCTTGATTAGCTAATGAAAGAGTTCCCGTTTCCTCCGAAACCACAACGCAAATACAGCGATCGAAACGCTCAGTAATTCCTAATGCTGCCAAATGACGCGTCCCATAGCGACTAATACCCTGCCGAGACAAGGGCAGAATCACACCTGCGGCAACAATCCTATTACCTTTAACCAGGACTGCGCCATCGTGAAGCGGAGTATCTGAAGCAAACAAATTCAAAAGAAGCTCAGTTGATAACTGAGCATCAATAGGAACTCCTGGATATAAAAAGTCTTCAGGTCTAAGATCACTGCCCATATCTACAACAACAAGAGCTCCTCGACGATTTTGAGAAAGGCGACCAGCTGCTTCAGTTAAATGATTGACAGTACTTGTGTTAGCTCGAAACTCTTTCTGTGGATTACCCAGGATCACAGCCAACCGTCCTGTTCCCAAAAGCTCCATCAATCTTCTCAACTCCCCTTGCCAAAGGATCGCAAGAGATAACGAGCAAGCTAAAACCAAAGCATCAACTAGCTTTGAGGTGATTGGAAGATTCGCAAACCTCTGGACAAACCAAGCTAGAGAAACAAGAAAAAGATATCCCCTCAGAAGCCAAAGGGTTCTGGGCTCTTTTACACGAGTAAAAAGCAGTACTCCCAACCCAGAAGCGAACAAAACATCAAGAAGTAAGCGCAGATCTATAAGCCACCACAAATTCACTCCTAAACCCCAGCCTTTACTAGCCTAGCGGCTAAAGCGATCTGGGAGAAGGTCATACCGCAAAAGATCTTCAGGTTGCTCTCTTTGCTGAATTAATTCCGACTCTCCATCTTTCACAATCACTGCCGCTGGCCTTGGAATCCTGTTGTAATTAGAGCTCATGGAAAAGTTATAAGCACCTGTTCCAAAGACAACTAAAACATCCCCATTTTTTGAATATGGCAAAGATAACTCTTTAAGTAGCACATCACCAGATTCACAATGCTTTCCTGCAATAGTCACAGTTTCCTCTGCTAAGCCCATTGGACAATCGGCAAGACAAGCTGAATATAAAGATTGGTAGGTAATTGGCCTTGGATTATCACTCATACCCCCATCCACTGAGAGATATGTTCTTAGTCCAGGGATATGCTTCCGTGCTCCTAACTTATAAAGAGTGACACCAGCACTAGCGACTAAAGATCTTCCAGGCTCACAGATTAATCTTGGCAAGTCGATACTTCTCGAAGTAAAAGCATCAATAACAGCACTAGAAATAACTTTAATCCAACTATCTATAGCAGGAGGGTCATCTGACTTTACATACCTGATTCCAAGTCCACCTCCAACATTTAGATCCTTAACTGGGTGTCCAAGTTTTCTTGCCATTTGAAAGACATCTGCCATAACAATAGCCAGGTCACGATGAGGCTCTAACTCGAAAATCTGAGATCCAATATGAGCATGTAAACCATTAAGTCTTGCCCAATTAGCTTCTTTTAATTTAATAAATACTTCCTGCAGTTCTTCAAGGCCAAAACCAAACTTGCTATCAATATGTCCTGTTCGAATGTATTCATGTGTGTGACATTCTATACCCGGAGTAAATCGCAACATCAATTCTGCAGGTGGTTTATCCTGAGGTATTAGTTCTGCTAAGCGATTTATATCATGATGATTATCTAAAACAATCGTTACACCATTCTCATAAGCCATTAAAAGCTCTTTATCAGATTTATTGTTCCCATGCAAAACAATTTTTGCACCAGGAACACCACCTCTTAACGCAGTAATTAACTCACCTTCTGACACAACATCAATACCAAATCCCTCATCCGCAACAATTTTGCTCAAAACCAATGAGCTATTAGCTTTTGAAGCATATAAAGGAATAGATGAACCAGGATAATATCGTTTTAAAGCATCGCGATATGCAATGCATGAAGCTCTTAAGCTCGCCTCATCAAGAACATAAAGTGGGGTTCCGTAACCCTCAGCTAACTTGCTAAGCAAGCATCCACCGATCATGAGTCTTCCCTGCTTATCAAGCTCAGAAGTGATAGGGGATATGTTGCGATTCGGACTGAATAAGTCCCTATCGGATTCATAAGGGGTGTTCTTAGCCATGAATGCGAACAGCTATAAAAATCCTAGAGAACAATTTAAAACTCCAGAAGGCAATTTCTGTAATTCGAATGATTGAACAAAATCTCAAAGAGAGAGTCAACAACTTTAAAGTGACTTACTTGGGACCAGAACATTTAAATGCTTGCACCGAACTTGATCAGATTGCACTTAAAGGACTTTGGACTAAAAAGCAATGGGAGAAAGAATTAAATGCCTCCCAAAGGCTCTGTCTTGGAATTTTTCAGTCCACAAAATTAGTTGCAATAGCTACTGGATGGCTCATCGTTGATGAATTACATCTCACAGCAGTTGCCGTTCATCCATTGCATAGAAGGAAAGGTCTTGCATCTTTAATCCTTTTTACAATCCTTCAAAAGGCAAAGTCAAAAGGGATAAACCATGCATGGCTTGAAGTTTCCAACTGCAATCCTGCCGGAAAAGCACTTTATAAGAGTTGTGGTTTTATCACTAAGGGAAGAAGGCCTAATTATTATAAAAACGGTAGCGATGCATTAATTCAAACATGCTCTTTAGAAGACTAGAGAACCAAGGGAAGTAAGCTTACTTTTGTACGGATTACCGTCCTGATGGTATAAAGAAAACATACATCTTCTTGTATTCAGTATTACTTTTTAGCACAACTAAACCTTTTATTGACTGGGATATAACCGAAAAGGCCTAACGACCACATTCCAAGCGTAATCCTGATAAGTTAGTAATAAGTGTACGTGGCCTTGACCATGTTCGAGAGGTTTACCGAGAAGGCCATCAAAGTGATCATGCTGGCCCAAGAAGAGGCTCGCCGCCTTGGGCATAATTTTGTAGGTACTGAGCAAATACTTCTTGGTCTTATAGGTGAAGGCACTGGTGTAGCAGCAAAAGTACTTAAATCTATGAGCGTTAACTTGAAGGATGCACGGGTAGAAGTAGAAAAAATTATTGGTAGAGGATCAGGATTCGTAGCAGTAGAAATACCCTTCACTCCTCGAGCAAAAAGAGTACTCGAACTTTCTTTAGAGGAAGCTCGTCAACTTGGGCATAACTACATTGGAACCGAGCATCTTTTATTAGGACTAATACGAGAAGGAGAAGGCGTAGCGGCAAGAGTCCTAGAGAATCTAGGAGTAGACCTCAGCAAAGTCAGGACTCAAGTAATAAGGATGCTTGGGGAAACGGCCGAAGTAACTTCCGGAGGAGGTAGTGGAGGGAAAGGATCTGTAAAAACTGCAACTCTTGACGAATTTGGAACAAACCTCACAAAACTCGCAAGTGAGTCAAAATTAGATCCAGTAGTTGGCAGACACAATGAAATTGACCGAGTTATTCAAATCCTTGGGAGAAGAACTAAAAACAACCCTGTATTAATCGGAGAGCCTGGAGTAGGTAAAACAGCTATTGCAGAAGGACTCGCTCAAAGAATCCAACAAGGTGATATACCAGACATACTGGAGGAAAAAAGAGTTTTAACTCTTGATATTGGTCTCTTAGTTGCTGGGACTAAATACAGAGGTGAGTTTGAAGAACGGCTTAAAAAAATAATGGAAGAAATTAAATCAGCCGGCAACGTAATTCTCGTTATTGATGAAGTTCATACTCTTATCGGAGCAGGCGCAGCGGAAGGTGCAATAGATGCCGCCAACATACTTAAACCAGCATTAGCTAGAGGTGAACTTCAATGTATTGGTGCAACAACACTGGACGAATACAGAAAACATATTGAAAGAGATGCCGCTCTAGAAAGGCGTTTCCAACCAGTAATGGTTGGGGAGCCATCAATTAATGACACTATTGAAATACTCCGTGGTTTGCGAGAACGTTATGAGCAACATCACAGACTTAGCATCACAGATCAAGCACTTGAAGCAGCTGCAAATTTAGGAGATAGATATATCTCTGATCGCTTCCTCCCCGATAAAGCAATAGATCTAATTGATGAAGCTGGAAGTCGAGTACGTTTACTCAACTCTAAGCTTCCTCCTGAAGCAAAAGAAATTGATAAAGAATTGCGCAAGGTGCAAAAGGAAAAAGAAGAAGCTGTTAGAAATCAAGATTTCACTCAAGCAGGAGAACTTAGAGAGAAAGAAGTAGAACTTAGGGAGAAGATAAGAGCTGTTCTAGAAACCAGCAAACAGGAAAATAGTATCTCTCTAAGTAAAGAAGATGCCTCTAATCCGCCTTCGGAAAAAGATACTTCTAAAGAAGAAGTCTCAACAAGTGAATTAAAAAGTACTATTTCCACTCCAATAGTAGACGAAGAAGATATCGCCCATATAGTTGCTTCATGGACTGGGGTTCCCGTTCAAAAGCTCACAGAAAGTGAATCTGTGAAGCTTTTGAATATGGAAGATACTTTGCACCAAAGATTAATTGGACAGGATGAAGCTGTTAAAGCAGTATCTAAAGCAATAAGAAGAGCAAGAGTAGGCCTAAAGAACCCAAATAGACCAATCGCAAGTTTTATTTTCTCAGGTCCAACTGGAGTAGGGAAGACTGAACTTACGAAAGCTCTTGCAACATATTTCTTTGGCAGCGAAGAAGCAATGATTCGACTAGATATGTCTGAATTTATGGAGCGTCATACTGTGAGTAAACTTATAGGCTCACCTCCAGGATATGTAGGCTTTAATGAAGGTGGGCAACTAACAGAAGCTGTTAGGAGAAGACCATACACTGTAGTTTTGTTCGATGAAATAGAAAAAGCTCACCCTGATGTTTTTAATCTGCTACTTCAATTACTAGAAGATGGTCGTTTAACAGACTCAAAAGGGAGAACTGTAGACTTCAAAAATACTTTAATTATAATGACATCGAATATAGGCTCGAAGGTAATTGAGAAAGGTGGTGGAGGACTTGGTTTTGAATTTTCCGGAGAGAATGCAGAGGACAGTCAATACAATAGGATTAGATCCTTAGTCAATGAGGAATTAAAGCAATATTTCCGCCCAGAATTCCTCAATCGTTTAGACGAAATTATTGTCTTTAGACAACTAACACGAGATGAAGTAAAAGAAATTGCCGAAATTATGTTGAAGGAAGTTTTCTCAAGAATAGAAGACAAAGGTATTACCCTAAAAGTTTCAGATGCGTTCAAAGAACGTCTTGTAGAAGAAGGATACAACCCTTCCTATGGTGCAAGACCTCTTCGTAGAGCCGTTATGCGTTTATTAGAAGATAGTCTTGCAGAGGAAGTCCTATCTGGACGAATAAAAGAAGGTGACGAGGCAATAGTTGATGTAGATGAAAAGAAACAGGTTATTGTAAGGACATTAGACAAAACTTCCTCTACTCCAGAGCTTGCTGGAGCAAGCCTCTAATAGTTAAACACCAGAATATTTACTATTAATTTAGTGTTATCTCTTGAATCTCACCTAATAGCCCCTCACAGAGTATTAAGAGGTGAAAATGCATGGTTAAAAGGTAAAAAAATTATTCCATTTCTATGTCAAAAGCCCTTGCTTCTAGGAAGAAGTAAGTCAACATCTAGGAGACGAGTAAGGATACAAGAAGAACTAAAACTAATAGGTATAAACCCAATATTTGAAGAATTAGAGTACGATTGCTGTGATGTTGATCTAGAACGCTTAAAGAATACTCTTGAAAGAAATCATTGTGATGGGGTAATAGCAATAGGTGGAGGGAAAGTAATGGACTCTGGCAAACTATTAGCTCATAATCTCAAACTGCCATGCATAACTATTCCACTTAGTGCTGCTACTTGCGCTGGGTGGACTGCCCTAGCAAATATCTACTCTCAAGAAGGTGCATTTATACGTGACCAACCACTTAATTCATGCCCCAACTTGTTAATATTTGACCATAACTTCGTAAGAAGTGCGCCAAACAGAACATTAGCTAGTGGCATCGCAGATGCTTTAGCTAAATGGTATGAAGCTTCTATAAGTAGCAGCAAAAGTACAGATGGACTAGTTCAACAAGCTGTTCAAATGGCAAGAGTATTAAGAGATCAACTTCTTATTGATGGTGAAGAAGCTTGTAAAGATAATAATTCCGATGCCTGGGAAAGAGTTGCAGAAGCTTGTGCTCTAACTGCAGGTTTAATAGGGGGCATTGGAGGTTCGATGTGCAGAACAGCTGGGGCTCATGCATTTCACAATGGTTTCACTCAACTTAAAGCCTCTCAACAATCTCTTCATGGAGAAATAGTTGGTCTGGGAATCATTATCCAGCTACTTCTTGAAGAAAAACTGGTAAATAACCAACTAGCCAAACAATCAAGACTTCAACTAGTACAGTTTTTGCGGAAAATAAAACTGCCTACAAGGCTTAATGATCTTGGACTCTCAGATATCAAACTTAGTGATCTTAAATATGCCTGCCGTTATGCCTGTAAAGATGGCCTAGGAATGGAATACCTACCTTTTACAGTCAAAGAGAATGAACTTTTAGAAGTAATAATAAGCTCAGACGAACAAATTATAGAGCTTGAATCAAACGATACTGTTCATGTCACTTTACCTTGAATACTTTCAACCAAAAGTCTGAATTAAAATCATCCTTTGAGGAAACTCATTTTGCCGAAATCAAGCAAAGCTTATTAGACCCTTTAGCTCTTGAACTCGCAAACAATCTTCAATGGTGGCATTTAAAAGGTCTTTCAAAAACAAAAGAAGAACAATATCCTGTTGTTGTTAAAGGCAAAGGTAGTCCGGTCTTGATGCTGCATGGATTTGATAGCAGCTTCTTAGAATTTAGACGGTTAGCACCTTTTCTTGATGCTCAGCACCAATTAATAATCCCTGATTTGTTTGGTTTTGGGTTTTGCCCACGTCCTCTTGATGGTAATTATGGACGAGAAGGCTTACTCAATCATCTTGACAAGATATTAGAACAAATAAAAAGTGATGTTTCTGTTGGTTTAATTGGTGCCTCTATGGGTGGAGCAATCGCGATGGAACTTGCACGAAGGCATCCCAAGAGAATTAGTCAATTACTCCTATTAGCTCCAGCAGGTCTAACTGGACGCCCCATGCCCTTACCTGCTGGAATAGCTCGACTAGGGGTCTGGTTCCTAAGCCGACCTTCTGTAAGAAAAGGTTTATGTAGACAAGCTTTTGCAGATCCAGAAAAAAGTGTTGGGAGGCCAGAAGAACAAATAGCCTCCCTTCACTTAGGAGTAAAAGGCTGGAGCAGATCTCTAGCATCTTTTGCACAAAAAGGTGGCTTAGCTAACTGCGGGAAACCTCTTCCTAAGCAACCATTCCATACAATCTGGGGGGCAAACGATCGAATTTTAAGAGGTAATGTTAGGAAAGAATCATTAGAACTTTTGTCCCCATACTTAGAAGAAATCGAAAACTGTGGTCACCTCCCGCATCTAGACCATCCGGATATAGTTGCAAAAAGATGGTTGGAAAAATCCTTGAATAAATGAAGCAAAGTTTCCCTAAAGGAGCAGGCCCTTTTATTAAAATAATTTCTAACAGTCTAAAGTTATGGATTAGAAGTCAATGTAAAAGTTTAGGTGATATCAAAATAGACATTAATAGTTCTATTTTTGAACTAGTTCAAGGAAAGATTAAAGGTGTAGAAATTATAGCTAGCCAGGTTGATTTTAAAGGTCTTTATATTCACTCTTCCCAGCTAAAGAGTAATCCTTTGAAAGTAAATCTATCTTTAGTGAGTAAGAGTATAGTTAGAATAGAAAAAGAATTTGGGATAAAAGGTAATATCTCTTTGGATGAAGATGGGATTAGAAAGATCATTTTTTCCAAGCAATGGCTGTGGCTAAAAGCTTGGCTTTCAAAAAATCTTTTAAGACAGGAAGAGATCTATAATTTATTGATTAAAGATAATTATCTAGAGCTTCATTATACTCCAAAAGATAAGCAAACTATTGTTGTAGAAAAGTTTTCAATAAAGGCAGATAGTAACACATTATCCTTCAAAAATATTAATAAAGGCTCAGACATACTACTTCCAATGGATACCTCTATTCAAATAGAGGCTGCAAAGCTTAGTAATGGCCTTTTAGTAATAACAGGCAATGCAATAGTCACTCCTTAAACCTAATTTTTAATTAAAGGAAGGATCAAAGTTACTGAATAATAAACAACAGCAGGAGTAAAAAGATAGCTATCAATACGATCAAGTATTCCTCCATGACCAGGCAAAGCATCCCCCGAATCCTTAAGGCCTGCATTCCTCTTCATCATTGATTCAGTCAAATCCCCAACCAAGGCAAAAAAGGCAACCAAAGCTCCAAAAAAGCCCCCAATCAGAAAGCCAAAGCTCCAACCCAGGATCTCTCCTGCAAGAGCCCCAACTGTTATTGCACAAAAAAGTCCTCCTATCGCGCCTTCAACAGTTTTGCCAGGAGAGATAGGAGAAAGGGGGCGACGTCCAAACCATCGGCCAAGACAGAAAGAGCCAATATCACTAGCAACAATCATTAAACAAGCCACTAAAGTTATATACATGCCTGATGTAAATGCTTCAGGCAAACTATGACTCATTAAATGCAGTCCCGGTATCAGATCAGAGTCACTTAGATTTCGCAATTTTATCCAATGACTAGGAAGGAACCCCAAATAAAACAACCCAAAAATTGAGGCGGCTATATCAGCAATAGATCCAGTAATTGGCTGAAGCAATAACCATCCACATATTGCAGCCCCAGACAGTGGCAATACAGCTTCAGTCAAATCAGTAGGCAAACCTCCTTCTCCGCCCAACTGTGTACTTATAAGCAATAACTGACAGGCAACCAAGGTGGTTTTAGTAGCCGGTCTAATTCCAGTGAATTGAGCCATGCGAAAGAGTTCCAACAAGGCCAAGTGAACAATCACACCTAATGCAAGCGTGAACCACCAACCACCAAGTCCAACAACCAATAAACCAAACAAACCAGCAGCAAGTCCACTACTAAGGCGCATCTGTGGGAAAGTTTTAGGCATTAAGGGTAAGAGGCTTTGTAGTATTTAAGTTGCTATCAATTTGTTTCATATAGTCGAACAATTCAGATTTGACAAGAAGTCTATTAATCAAAAAATTAGTTTCAATCGAATCTATGCAACGGTAAAAGGAAATGAGTTAATTAGAGATTTAACCTAACCTTTTTCAATTTTCCGTAATAAGAGGTGAATTATCAAAGACGTTCCTTCTCCCCAAACTCACTCCCACATAAACGATCAAAGAACTCTAGGAAACCACTTTTATTTCGGAAGGTATCTGACCTAGCCATTGAGACTTCTGTTCAACAAGCCAACTTATGCGTTTTTCGTCCAATATCTCTCCAGGGAAAAGCATTGGTATCCCAGGAGGGTACGGACAAATGAAATCTGTAGAGACTCTTCCTGCAGCCTCCAACAAAGGAACACTCTCCCAAGACGCCCTCCAAGCTGAACTACAAGCCACTGCTGGAATGTTCACCAAAGGCATTGGAGGTGGTGAAAAAGGGAGTAAAGGTTCGATTTCCTTATAGCTGGAGAGAAGACCATCCCAATTTTTTTTAAGAAGTCTTGAAAGACCTAAGTGCTTTTTAAAACCTAAACAAAAAGTCAAAGACCCTGGCTCAGGAAGCTCTGGTATAAAACCACGGGAAATAAACCAAGCATCGGCCTTTAAACCATTAATACCTTGAGAGGCCGTATACAAAATCAAACGCAATGGATCTTGATTCTCAAGCAATGGCACTCCGAAAGTCTTTAGCTGATCGGCAATATTTCTAGCCTCGTTAATACGAGCACTTAATCTCCTCCTACCATCCAATTTCCTCCATTCGAGTAAGGCTGCCTCACAAGAAGCAAGTAATAATGAGCTTGGGCTAGATGTCTGTAAACAGCTCAGACTCCTTTCTAAAGAAACTGGATCCACCCGTTCTCCTTGCAGCCAAAGGACTGCCGTTTGTCCTAGGCCTGTAGCAGATTTATGCAAAGAATGCACAACAAGATCTGCTCCTGCCTTTAAGGAAGATTTAGGCAAATCCTCATCTATTTCACTAGCAAAATATGCCCCATGAGCCTCATCAACAATTACCACCAAGTCTTTTTCATGTAACTGTTTAATTAGGGGTGTGAGATCGTTAGCATAACCTTGATAAGTAGGATGAACTAAAACAGCAGCTGCTAAATCAACTCCGTCTTGACTAATCGAATCCAAAATATCTTTCAGCCAATTTTCATCTGGAGGAGCGACATGCCCTCGATCAGGCATAAATGGAAGATCAAAAATTATTGGTATTAATTCACCAATTACACAGGCATTTATAATACTTATATGAACATTACGAGGAACCAAGACAGCTTTCCCTGGTGCTGCTATTCCAAGCAAAGCTGCATGCAAAAGCCCAGTAGCACCGTTCACTCCATACCAACATCGGCTAACGCCCATTGCCGAAGCCGAGTTTTTCTGACTCTGAGCGATCGCTCCAAAAGGCTCTAGAGGTCCGCCCAATTCTGGTAATTCTGGTAAATCCCATATTCCTGCTCTTTTGCGCAAAAGGACTTTTAATTCTCTTGGCAGGGCAGCTCCTCTACCATGAGCAGGAAGGAATAGACCGGAACCTCTGTAGCGATTAAGTATGTGGGTAAGACCCATAAACATTTCCCGTAGTTTCTAAAGTCGGATGATCAGCCAACCCATAAAGGCATGCTGAACGTCTCCTATACATCGTGTCCCCCGACATAAAGTCAAGCAACTATGCAGTTCGACTCCAATCGTGATTTGTTTTGGCTAATTGTCAGGCCATGGGTATGGATACCTCGAGTTACTCAAATTCTTATCTCCTTATCAACTCTTGCATTGATGATTTTGACCAAAGGGTCAAAGAAAGATGAACAGGTTCAAAAACAACTCGCCAAAAATCTTCTTGCCAAACTCAATGAATTAGGACCATGCTTTATAAAAGTCGGACAAGCACTCTCTACTCGTCCAGATCTAGTTAAAAGAGATTGGCTAGAAGAACTAACGAAACTACAGGACAATCTTCCTGCATTTTCTCATGAGAAGGCGCTTTCAATAATCAAAGAAGAACTTGGATCATCCAGTGATGATTTATTTGAAGAGTTCCCTAATCAACCAATAGCAGCTGCAAGCTTAGGTCAAGTTTATAAGGCAAGGTTATATGGAAATTATTTTGTGGCTGTAAAGGTTCAAAGACCAGGACTTGAATTTATTCTGAGACGAGATCTAGTTATAATTAAAGTACTTAGCGTAATTATTTCTCCAATTCTGCCTCTTAATCTTGGTGTTGGCCTAGGAGAAATAATTGATGAGTTTGGACGAAGTCTTTTTGAAGAAATTGATTATAAAAAAGAAGCTGATAATGCTGAGCGGTTTGCAAAATTATTCTCAGACAATCCATGTGTAACAATACCAAGAGTAGAGAGAATGCTTTCTTCCCAACGAGTGATAACAACAAGCTGGATTGAGGGTACAAAATTAAGAGATAGATTTGAATTAGAAGAAGAGAATATCAATCCTGCAGCAATTATTCGTACAGGAGTAATCAGCGGTATTCAACAACTTCTTGAGTTTGGATACTTTCATGCAGATCCACACCCTGGGAATATGTTTGCTATTGGCGGAATGACAGGTGATCTAGGGCATTTAGCATATGTAGATTTTGGAATGATGGATACTATAACTAAACATGACCGAATTACACTTATTGGAGCTATTGTCCACCTTATAAATAAAGATTATAATTCTCTTGCAAAAGACTTTCAAAATCTTGGTTTTTTAAAAGATGGTAAAGATATTGAGCCAATTGTACCTGCACTTGAAGAAGTTCTAGGTCAAGCCTTAGGGAAAGAAGTTGGTTCATTTAATTTCAAAGTAATTACAGATAGATTCTCAGAATTAATGTTCGATTATCCATTTCGTGTTCCAGCGAGATTTGCATTAATCATTCGTGCTGTTGTTAGCCAAGAAGGTCTTGCATTAAATCTGGACCCAAAATTCAAAATTATTGCAGTTGCATATCCTTATGTAGCGAAACGTCTACTCGCTGGAGAGACACAAGAGATGTTAGAACTACTTTTAGAAGTGATATTTGATTCTGAAGGAAGAGTTCGTATAGATAGGCTTGAAAGTCTCCTTAATGTACTAACTGCAGAATCATCTAATGAAAATCGCAAGATAATTCCTATAGCTGGGGCAGGAATAAAGCTTTTACTAAGCGAATCTGGTTCAATAATAAGAAGTAATCTACTACTTAATCTAATTAAAGATGAGAGACTAAGCACAGAGGAACTAAAACAACTCATAAAGTTACTGCAGAAAACATTCAAGCCTAAGAGGATCGCATCTGAATTAATTCAAAATATAATTCCCAGTAGCATCTAAATTACAACCACTTTCTTAGTGCGTTCTATAATGAGGATTAAGTCGATCCAAAAAAATCAATGTTGAATTCTAATATAACAATAATTACAACTGGAGTAAATAACATGGTTTCAGAAAGCTTTGCATATTCATCCAATAGTAATTTTCTGCTAAATGCTATTGTTGCTGCATTTTATGATCCAAAGCTAACGATTATTTTAGGAGCAATTATCACGTCTATATCTGGGACTATTTTTGCCTGGATACTTCAAATCAAGCTAACAAAAAGAAAGAATGAACTAATACCAGTTCTTCCACTAAATGGATTGAAAACTTACTTTAGTTGGACAGGTTCTTTTGCAGGGATAACTTTAGTCTTCACTGGCACACTTCAGGCTTATGATTTTTCAGGAATAAAATCTCTAATAGTATCACTCCTTATATCATTTATCTCTGGACTAATGATGTGGAAAGTGCTTAATGATCTCATGCTAGAAATTGACAAGGGAGAGGTAAAAGAAATCGACGAATATTATTAAAGAATAATAACTAAAGTATATTATATATAAGGACTTAGATTCTCATATATACCTCTATATCCAGCGAAGATTTCCTTATGAAAGACAATGCATCTCGTTCAAGTCGCCTAACCCGATCTCGACTCATTTGTAAATCTCTTGCAATTCCAGTAAGTGTCATTGGATCTTCTCCATCCATCCCGTAACGCATTCTCAACACACTTCTCTGTAACTCTGGCAATTGCTCCAGCATCGTCAGCAAATCTCCTTTCATGCAATCCATTTCAATCTTCTCAGCAGGTAAATCAACATCTCCTGCCAATA
>QCRX01000020.1 GCA_003209275.1 Prochlorococcus sp. AG-463-P14 | reverse complement strand
ATAATTCCATGGATCTAAATTCTTACTACAATAGAGGTTATTCATATATGCATGAAAATGAGTATAAAAAAGCAATAATAGATTTCAGTTCAATAGTAAATTTAAATCCAATAGAAAGCAGAGCTTATATTTTTAGAGGAGACTGTAAAAGGAAACTAGGTCTGTATCATGAAGCATTATTAGACTATAACTTGGCAATAGACCTAGACCCAAAGAGTTCAAAAGCATATAGAAAAAGAGGAGAGATCAAGCAAAAACTATACAGTTACAATCACGGATTATCAGATCTTAAAAAAGCAATTAAAATAGACAAATAACTCAAGACAGTTATTATCGATGTTTATTATTTTAACATATCTGCCAATTCAACATTCTTTTAGCTAAAAGTGTTGGGACAACATGATTGTCAAAGAAACTTATTTGTACCCAAGTGTATTTATAGAAATCATTCTCAATACTTGAAAAGTCAACTTCACAAATAAGCCTTTCTATAATTTCATAATAATTTATAGAACATGACTTTCTTTGCAAAAATACTCTGGAAGCTCCTTGCAGAGGAGAGCACATTGGTGCTATAGCGTATGCGATTTTCCATAGACTACCTTCAGTGGAATTAATTAGAAATTCACGGAGGGCTGTTGTTACTTCAGGGTTTAATGGGCTACAAAAGTCATCTAGTATTATTATTCCATTTTCATGAAGCAACCTATTTGCTAAGCACAAATCGTTAAATACATCCTTGTGAAAATGGCTACCATCTATTGATATTGCACGAAATTTACCTTGATAATTCATTAGATAAGAAAATATATTTTTATCTCCTGATTCTCCTCTTAGTAAAATTAGTTTTCCTCTAAAATTATATTTTATTTTGGCTATTTCTAGATTCTTCTTTGCGTCAGAAAAACAATCGTGAGTTCCTGATCCTGGAATTTCCAAAGTGAATGGATCTACTCCTATAACAAGTTCTTTCTCGTTAGAAGCAAATCCCAAATGTGCCAGGCTCTTCCCGAGATAAACACCTATCTCTAACAAATGTCCTTCTACTAATTGATTTTGTTGGCCTAAAAGAGATAATTGTATTGTAGCTCCAGAAATTGGCTGTAACCAACCTTTTATTTCAACAGATGGGTCAATATACCTCATCGTAAGAATAACAATAGAGAGACATTAGCACTCAAGCAATCTAATGTATATTGGTTTGGGTTCAAAGTTAGGTTAAAGTTGTATTGATTTATATATCATCAATAATAATTAAATCTGGATATCACCATTGCTTTTACTAACTTACAGAATTTTTATTAGTTGCACTAATTAGTGAAATTAAATTTTTAATATGTCTATCATAGATCTCGGCTTGCCTATCGGCTGACAAGTAACGGAAACTAGCATGTGAGCCAATACTTATAAAGTACTCACATTCACATGAAAAGCGTCTTGCTACCTCTAGAGTCGGCAAATGTGCGTGACATCTATATAATCCTTTACTAAAGAAAACGTCTTCAGGCTCCTCCTTCGACGATGGCTCTGATAAACATATTTTTTCCATCGCACTTCTATTGCGTATTGAAAGTCCTCCATTACCAATTATAAGTCTATAATCTATATCTGAATTGTGATCAGAAGTAACCCATACACAGCCCTTTTCACTGCTGAGATCATCTTTATATACAGGAAAAAAGGTAGTAAACTTATTCCTTGACCATGGTGCTCCAACATAATCATACTGAAACATTGAAAAATCAATAGGCTCTATAAGGAGTGTATCAGCTTGAAAAATTAGTAGTTTCTCACCTACTATATTTTGCCAGAAGTGTGGATCTTTCATTATTTGTTGATAGTAGTTCCAATCGATAGTTGAGATTTCCCTATTCCCTATCTCAAAAACATCTACCCATTTAGATACATCAGAAAATAAATCCTTCATATCATCTAATTTTCTAGAAGTAGTAAAAAGCTTTATTCGGATTTTTAAACGTCCCATTACAATAGTATTCAATATTGTAAACCTCAATAAATCACTAGGTCTATCATAAATAATGATACCTATAGGTAACTGATTATCCTTAAATGGTGGTAAGCAATTCGACAGGAAATTCTCAGCCCAAGGGTCTAAAATCTCATCAAGCAAATAACTTGCATGTGATGTAAATATATTCTCTTTATACTTTTTCAGATGGTCAAAGAAGTATGTTGCCAGGTCCATTTATTTTATAAGCTCCAAAATCACTTAATTATACTGCAAAGCAAATAAATCGTATTTTTTTATCTAAGTATCTTCCTTCAAAGAAGTTACATTGTATTTTGAATCTTGAATTAATGACACAACCTAGGATCAAAACTAAGAAACTCTTAGAAGGAAAAGGACTAATCCTCTGACTCTTTTCTTATCCACTCTCTGTACCATTGACGATCATCAAGCCATCTGATAATTGGCCAATTGATAAAAGTTGAAGCCAATAAAACCCAATAAATAGAATTCCAAGAATAATTTTCAACGATTTGGTTGCATCTACCTTTTATCTGTTTTTGTCTTTCTATATTGAGTTCTGGTGATTCAGAAAGAATATTACAGATTTCTGATGAGTGTCGGTTCACAGTAAAAAGAAAAATGCATGCTGGCATTACAGCTAAAATTGAAGCTGTGGCCAAAGCTCTTCTTGGGGACATTTTAGATCTCATATCCCAATCCTAATGGCCTATCAATACAGATATGAATATAAGTAACCAAAAAGTATTATTTGAATTAATTTGAGCAGCACAAACACCTAAACAATGATCATGATTTTCATTGGTTCAAGAAATTCTAAATGATTCCCAAAAGATTAAAAATATGTCCATGAAGCCTGTATATAATATCCGGAGATTCTTACAACTTTCCAAGTTTAAATAACCTTTGAATATCTAGAGTTCATAACATTTAAAGAAAATCAATCATAATGTTTAAGCGTGAGGTAGTAAAGCTCAAGGAACTTCTTAACAATACAGCCATTTGCTTCAAAACCACATAGCGTCTATAAGATCAGCCACATTTTCACAGCATGGGATTTATTAAGCAAAAGACAATGAGGGTATCCCCTTATTTAATTTATTTAGCCAGCAGCTTTTTTATCCTTTTTGTAGTCATCAAAGAGACTACAAATTCAGATCTTCTTCCTGCATTGCTTGGCTCATGTGGAGGGGTTTTTACTCTTTGGCGCTTTTTAAAAGGCTTAGATGAAGATCCATTCAAAGAGTTGTTTGTGTGCTTAAAAGATGATTATGGGTTCGAAAAATACACCTTTCCTAAGATGGCATCCATTTTTTATTCAATTGCCCAAGGAGCTTGCTTAGGATCTTCATTAGGGTTTTCTATTGATTGGATACATTCTTTAGTCAATCAGAGACCCTATGCAAATAGTTATTTGGGTTCCATTTTCTTTAGTCTTCTAACCTTAGTATTTACAAGAGTTTTACTAGAACTCTGCTCTTCATTCTTGAAATCTACAATTAGCATTAAAAAATCTTCATTGGATCAAGGCTAAGTATTGTTTGTATGATTAACCGATTAATTCACCTTGGTCTTATTAGCGCACGAGTTACAGCTTTAGCAAAAAGCTCATTGCCAACTGCGACTAGTTAATCTAGAATATGTAGTAGTCTGTACTTTTATCTCTCAATCTAACTCCGGTCAAGGCTCAGAGGACTCAAAGGAAGGGTACTTGTTAAGACTTGAGCTGGAAAATGATCTGCTTGATGAGCTAAGGAAATCTGCAGCTGAAGAAAATATTCCCGTTCAAAAGTTAATAGAAAAAATCCTTAGAGAATCAATCTGGGAGCAATAATCAGAGAAAAACCTAAAATTCGTAAGCTCTCATGCTTCCTATAACACATAATTTTGGTTTCTATTAAGTAAAACTCTGCCTAACATTCCGACAAATGCAAACTAAACTTTTAGTAGTTACATAAACGTTTTTTAGCTTAAAGATATTGAGAGCTTGCCTTAATCACTGCCTCAAAAAATCTGCCTTTATAGAGATTTGTCCAGGTAACTCATGAATAATTCTATTATAAGTAGCTATAAACTCTTTTCTTTCTAATAAGAACTGTGGATATGAAAGACTTTAATTAAATTATAACTCTCAATAGTTACAAATTCTTATTGCTTCTTTTAACAACTTTTAAAGGATAAAGCCTTTATGTCATTAGTGATATGGGTGAGGATTTCCCATTCTTCTGGTCAATTTCAGAGAAGTGACCGTTTGGATTGTAGGATCGTAGACTATATAAAGACTTCCACAACTGGAACTAAGGACATATGGCTAAAAAAGGTACCAGGATAGTTGTCACCTTGGAGTGCACAGAATGTCGCTCCGCCCCCAGTTCAGAGAAGCGCTCTCCAGGAGTGTCCAGATACACTACGGAAAAGAACAGAAGAAACACAACTGAACGGTTGGAACTCAAAAAGTTCTGTCCACAACTCAATAAAATGACGGTCCACAAGGAAATTAAATAATCTTTGTATCCCAAACCAGGTTTTCCTCACCATTGCATACTTAATACAGCCCTATAAGACCAAATGAATGGTATGCCCAGGTAAGTTAAAAAAATAAGTGTTTGACTCAAAGGGTGAGACAAAACTTTTTTTTCTCTGCGTGGCCACCTTCTACTCGATTAGGGAGCGAACAAAGTGAAGGACGAAGAAATCTCTTTTAAAGATTTAACCAAGGCTCAACTGAATGCCTTGAAAGATCTCTACATCGAAAGTCGTGTGAAAACGATGTCTGAAGTTGATCTCAGAAAGCTTGTAAAAGAAGTGCTTGAACTTCAAGTAAGAGGAACTGTTGGGAATGAGGAGGAGAGAGAAGTTTGGAAAGAGATGAAAGAGCACTTTGATGAAAGCTTTAAGCAAAAAATCAAAGACGTTATCAAAGCGAAGGGATCAGAAGAGATAAGCATTCCAACTGAGAAAGAAGAGTTCCAAAAGAGACTTGAGGTATTGGAACAACGAAAGAAAGAAGAAAGTAAAACAAACGAAGATATGTGGTAGAGGATTCAGATGAACTATTCAGATAATCTATTCATCTTTGCTCCCACAATTGGATTAGTTATTCTTTTTATCGTTGCCAATATTGTGGTCACAAAAGTTTTTTCCAAGGATAGAGACAGTAGGTGATTGATGACGCCACACTTCAGCAGTGCAAATTAGATAAGAATATTAGACAACTCAAAATTAAAAGCTTGGAACATGCTATCTCACAGTCAGAGGCGATTATTTCCGAATCACAAATGGATGAACATGCCTTGACCTTTTTAAGAAGGAAGATCGCTTACTCAAGGCAAGATTTAGAAGTGCTTTACTTAATGAATAATAAGGATTGAATGAACCACTTTATTATATTTCTATTCCTTATTCCTTTCCCTGCATTGGCACAAGTTAAGGATGAGTCGTGCAAAGAAGAAAGCACTCATAAGATGCACGAATGTGCTTTCAGAAAACTTGTTCAATCAGAAAAGAAGTTGAGGGAAGAACTTAAAACAAAAACTTTTGAAGAATGGGTAATGATTAGGCAAAGGATGTGTGAAGGGGCATACTTGCATTACAAAGGAAGCAATATCTACTCCAAAATGATCATGGAATGTTCTATTGAAATGAATAATATCCTTCTACAAAAGACGAAAGGACTAAATTGATAATAAAGTCTTAACGATAGTCTATTAATCTGCCAGAAAGTATTGCTCTCCGAGGTATTGGAAGTAGTCTCTAGGTTTAATTAACAACTATCAGAAGGAAATGGAAGGACAAAAAGAAGAGGACATGAAAAGTAAAAGGCAATGAGTTCTTAGCTCTAAACTGAAAAAGTAATACTAACTTGTACACTTGATTGGGATGTCTATGACACACTCCTTGAGGAGGAGAACAGAATAACGGCACTCCTCAAACAAGTTTGTCGATATGGAGAGTCTGCTCTTAGGTTCCCCCGTTACAGAAGTTGACTGAATCAGAAATACTCTTTCCACTATTCCTAGTTTCTTCAACACAAGCATTGAAGAACTTTGCTTGGTACTTAAGGGGATACATCTTAGTGGCGATTGCCAACAGTGCTAGTGCTGCCAATGCTCTAGCACCTAAACCCGCTGCACCAAAGGCATACCAGAGGATTCTTCGACTAGTGGAGCACTTCTTGGATTTCTTGTCCTTTGACATAAGGGGTGGGTGACTAATAAGACAATAAGAAGGAAAATGGGTGCGTGGAGAATTAGGACAGAATAATGACACTCCTGATAATTTTGTAGTAGATGCACTCCTAGATAAGCGTGCTCATTTTCACTTCCTGCTAGGACATCTGATGATTTTTCCAAATCATTGTGGAATTCCCCACTACAATTTTTAGATTTTATTGACCGACTTAGTTCCTTAACTCTAAATAAACAAAAAGCACGATTTATCCGAAGCTAACCTTAATAGCACTTTAATCCATCGCTGTAGATGTGATCCTAATCTGACTACGAAATTTGCAGCTATCGGTATTAGCAGGAGGCAGGTCAAAACATGTATTCCTCTCTACACATATGTTATTATCAAGATATAGGTAAAAAGCTCATAAAAATAGTATTCGACTAAAAATCTTTGATAAGTATTAATTCCATGAGTAATTCATTTATCCCATACAGTCGACAAAGTATAAATAAAGATGATATCAATAGTGTAGTCGAGGTTTTAAAGAGTGATTTCCTTACTCAAGGACCAATCATTGAAAGATTTGAAACAGCTATAACTCAAGTTGTTAATTGTAAGTATTCAGTAGCTGTTAATAGTGGAACTAGCGCCTTACATATATCTTGTATTGCTTTAGGCTTGACGACTGGAGATTATCTATGGACATCTCCTATTACATTTGTTGCTTCTGCAAATTGTGGTCTATATTGTGGAGCCAAGGTTGATTTTGTAGATATTGATCCTAAAACAGGTTTGATGTGTCCTGAAAAACTTAGAGAAAAATTGGAATCAGCGAATGCCTCAGGAACTCTGCCAAAAATAGTTATCCCTGTTCATCTAGCTGGAACCAGTTGTGATATGCCTAAAATTCATGAACTATCTGAACAATATGGTTTTAAAATAATTGAGGATGCAAGTCACGCGATTGGGGGCTCTTGTCATAATTATCAAACTGGATCCTGTAATTATAGTGATATAACTATATTCAGCTTACATCCGGTAAAAATAATTACTAGTGGAGAAGGTGGTATAGCCTCCACGAATACTCAAGAACTTGCGGAGAAAATGAGATGCCTAAGAAGTCATGGCATTATTAAAGATAGTAGATTCTTTAGAACCTCAAATCAAGGTCAGTGGTGCTATGAACAGCAGTACCTAGGCTATAATTATAGGATGTGTGATATTTTAGCTGCTTTAGGATTAAGTCAACTAAATAGGCTAAAGATTATTATCAAAAAGCGAAAGGAAATTATAAACATGTACAAAACCAGATTGTCATGTTTGCCTCTTAGTTTACTAGAAGTTCCTGATTACGTAGAATCATCTCACCATCTAGCAATTATTAGGTTAAATATTAAAGATGCGGAATTTCATAGATACATATTCAATAGTCTAAGGGCTCAGAATATAGGGGTACAGGTTCACTATACCCCTGTTCATCTCCAACCATATTTTAGAGATTTAGGATTTTCTAATAATGATTTTCCTGAATCTGAAGCGTACTCCAAAAATGCAATTTCTCTACCGATATATCCTTCATTATCCTCAGAAGAGTTTAATAGAGTAATTGAGCAGTTAGAAATTCTGTTGTGCTAATTATAAAGAAGCTAAAGCAGCTCCTATATCTAATTTTTTAATTACTGAAATGATAAACATCTCTATTGTAAAGAGGGTGTTTATGTATTAATCTCGAATAAATATTAACGATATTACCTTTATCAACTCCTGAAAAAGTATCTCTAAATTTATTTAAAGATTCTTTTTCTGTTACAACCTTAGTATTATCAAATGGTAGTTTGGATGAGAAAAATGACAAATCGAATCCATTTCCATATACAAATTCAAAAATCTCTTTACTCCTTTCTATATGGTATGAGCTGGTAACTATAGCTAATCTTTTAAGTTGACATTTAGTAGCTATATCTTTTCTTGTAAAAACTGCCTCTCCAACAGTGTCTCTAGATTTGCTCTCTATGATTAGATTGTTCCTGGGTATACCATGTTTTTTAAATAAGTAGTTTGACATTGAATCAGATATCTTTATGCTAGAATCTTCTCTATAATCACATCCACAAGTAATTACTTTAGATTTTATATTTAATTTATAAATTTCTGCTGCCTTGTCAGCTCTAAGGCAGGACTCAAGGTTTAACTCTCCATTAGAATCCATAAAGTTTGACAAAACAATAATTCCATCAAAGATCTCTGAATTCATAAATATAGACCAAGTATCAGAAAGAGGGGTAAGAAAAAAGACAACTCTATTAGGAGACTATGAATACAATCATAGATGGTACAATATTAAATAGTAAGAATAGACATCTTGATGAAAGAAAATTTATCCAAAAAAATTCTTTTTCTTGGATATGGACAAGATGAAACCATATTAATAGATGAATTAAGGCAAATAGGTTGTAGAGTTGATTGTAAGCAAACAAAAATATCGAAGATCTTAGATTATGATTTAATAATAAGCTTTGGTTACCAGCATATTATAAAAGAAGAAGTTATCTCAAATTTAAATATACCGATTATTAACCTCCATATTTCCTATTTACCATGGAACAAAGGTGCCCATCCAAATTTTTGGTCTTTTTTTGATTCTACTCCTTCTGGAGTAACAATACATCTAATAGATAAAGGAATTGATACTGGTCCTATAATATTTCAAAAATATGTAAATTTTAGTGATAATGAATTAACTTTTAAAGATACCTATAAAAGACTACTTCATGAAATAGAAAAATTATTTATATCAAAAATACAAAATATATTAACCGGAAATTATCATTCGAAGCCGCAAAGGGGAAAAGGTTCTTATCATGAGAAAGGTGAAATGCCAAAACAATTTAGTGGTTGGGACTCAAATATTGAAGAAGAAATTAAACGTTTAGATGAAATCTTCAAAATGGAAATAAAGTAAATGATTGAAATAAATAATCGTAAAATCTCTCAGGATTTCTCTCCATACATAATAGCTGAATTATCAGCAAATCATAATGGATCACTAGTAAGAGCAAAGGAATCTATAAAAGAAGCTAAGAATTCTGGAGCAGATTCAATCAAAATTCAAACTTATAAAGCAAATACTATGACAATAAATTGTGACAAAAAAGACTTTATTATTAAAGGCGGTATTTGGGATGGGTACAAGCTTTATGAACTGTACGAAGAAGCTCATACGCCATATGAATGGCATTATGAACTGTTTTCGTATGCAAAAGAGATTGGGATAACAATATTTTCATCTCCATTTGACGAGACGGCAGTAGACCTACTTGAGGAATTAAATACACCTGCTTATAAAATTGCTTCATTCGAATTATGTGACATACCTTTGATTGAATATATATCTAAAAAACAAAAGCCTATCCTAATGTCTACAGGCATGGCATCCATTCAAGAAATCGATGAAGCAGTTTCTACTGCTATGTTAAATGGATGTGAAAACCTTTTGTTATTTCATTGCATAAGTGCATACCCAACAGCAATTGAAGAAGCAAATCTGAGGAATCTAATCTATTTAAGAGATAAATTCCAAGTAGAGGTTGGATTATCAGATCACACGATAGGAAATACAGCTGCCATAGCAGCTGTTGCTATGGGTGCATCAGCTATAGAAAAGCATTTCATTTTAAATAGACAGGAAAAAGGCCCAGATAGTGAATTTTCTATTGAGCCTTCTGAGCTTAAAGAGCTCAAAAAAATTACCACCGAAGCATGGATGGCATTAGGCTCAGAAAGTTTTGGCAGAGCTAAAAATGAACTTAACAGTAAAGTATTTCGCCGTTCTTTGTACTTTGTAAAACCTTTAAAAAAAGGCATGACAGTAACTGATAAAGATATTCGTAGGATAAGACCTGGTTTTGGCTTAGCTCCTAAGTATCAGAACGAAATAATTGGTAAGAAATTAATAAAAGATATTGATAGAGGAGAACCTGTTAGTTGGGATCTATTTGAAGTCGACTGTTAATATTTAAATTAAAGCCTTGGCTTTCTAATTCACTAAGGTCACTGTTCAAAGCTGGCAGTATTAAAGGGAGTTAGAGAAGGTAAACCTTATAAATGACTGCAAACAAAGGATTCTTGCTCAACCTTTAGATAGCTTATACAAATAAAAGTAGAGAGACTGGCATTCGACTTCATTCTGGAATAGACGGCATTCGAAGGAATTAGGCTAGAAAGTCCAAGTCACCTAATAAAGATCGATTAACACTGACTGAATTTTAGATACAACTAGCACAACAAATAAACCCTCTCCTAAGAGCAACCAAGCAATCGTGGAATTATTCAGACCCAACCTTCTATACCGATCAATCGTAAAGTCATGTATTTCTCGGAATCTGGTAAGCATTACTTATTCAGTTGAGAGCGAAGGACTAACTGTCGCTTGAGTTTCACATTCTCTTCTTTTAGTTCTTCCATTTCCTTCTGATATGTATTAATTAAATCCAGAGTCCACCTCCAATTATTTTCTTTGCAGTGTGCTCTTGCCTTCTCCCAGTCCATAGTTAAAACTCCTGATTCATTGAGTTCATCTTTTGTAAAGATCAAGATTCATCTAGTTCTGCGACGGACATTACGTCATCAGGCATTGATTCCTCATCAAAGACAACTTGATCTTCATGGACTATTGCATCAATCTCATGATTTGGGTTGATCAGAAAATAGTTCCAGTAAACATTTCTTTCTTTGATCCAATCAAGGAAAGAGGTTTTGCAAGTAAACAAGAATTGTATATCTTCCATACTTCACTCTTTGTTTTTACCTAATACTTTCATCCATGCAAAGGAAGTTGTTGATTTATTACTTTAGATCTGGAAGATTGGGGGGTTGATTTCTTTTCAATCTTTTGTATTCAGCATGAAGAGCACCTAGTCGCCATGCCTCTTTCATTGTTGTTGCTCCTTCTTCCAACAACTTGAGGTCATCAATGGACATAGTTCCTTTGAGTTGCTTGAACTCTTCACGCCACTCCATTCCATCTGATTCTTTCCAATCAATAGTCATGCCCTTGACCCCTCACGCATGCGATAGAAAGTTTCCTCGCATCTCACAACGACACCTTTGTATTCAGGCGGGAAAGCTTTCATCCAAGCGGGGATTCCCATCGATACTGGGAATCCTCCCTTGATATGGAATACAACTTCTTTCTTCTTTTCGTCCAAGAAGTGTGGGGGAATGTTCAAACCGCTACTGCTTCCTGTTCCACAATGATCCTTCTAATGGTGGATAAGGCAAGACCTGTTTGCTCTCTTATGGATCTGTAAGAGCAACCCTCATTTCTTAAACGCAAGACCAACCCTTCCTTGGCATTACTGGTTTTAGGTCTACCGCCCAAATTCCCACCTGTTTCCTTCCTGTGCTGAATGCTCTCAATAGTTCTTTCTCTGGTCAGTAAGTGTTCCACTTCTGCAAGACCAGAGAGCAATCCAAGAACTATTGGAGCGAATTTTTCAAGTCCTCTTGTATTGATGAGTCCATCCACGGTCCTGATGTGAATGCCTTTCTGCTGGAGGCAATGGATTCGATTGACCACTTCGGCTTGAGTTCTCCCTAAACGATCCATCTTCGAGACCACCAACTCATCACCTTCCTCCAATGCTGCGAATGCAGCCATTAATTGAAGTCGGTCTTTCTCTTTGACTCTGGCGCTGATCGTTTCTTGATAGACAACACAGCATCCTTCCTTCTTCAAATCAGCGACCTGACTTTCTGTGGTTTGCCCAGAAGTACTTACTCGTGCATAACCAATTGATTTGTAATTGGGTTTATCCATGAACAATGGTCTTTCAAATTTGTGCTTTTGGAATTTGACCATCTATGTTCCAAAAAAGGGTGCGTTTCTACTTTAGCAACTAGAACGTCTTAATGGAACATGGAATAGTACAATTCTATTAGGATTTTCAATGATCTCTGCTTTCTTAAGTAGTGATCGTTAACCTACTACTTTCTGAAACACTTATTTTCTGCTTCTCTACTTTGTTGACAAAGTGTCAGTGCAGGAGTAGACCATAAGTACGACACTCCTCACACAAGTTTGTCGGTATGGGCGCTACTCGATGAGGGCGCCCTTTTTTTATGCTTTTTCAAATAAGTAGTTGTTCGTAAAAATACCCAGCTTCAGGAGTTGAGATCCTCCAAGCAGTGAGAACAAGGAAACAATCCTCTTTGATCTAATAAAAACCCGTTTTGTGCTGTTTTTTACCTGCTCAAAATTGCTTCGCATGACCCTCAAGAAAATTGCCTTGGTCATGGTCACCAAGCGATTACAAGAAAACTCAGCAAGATTTGTCTAACTTACTAGAACCCTTTATTCAGTCTTTAGTAAGTGATGAATGAACTCCGTCTGAGAACCTATGAACAGATAATTAACAAAACTCCAGGTGGTAAAACTTCTTTGTTCAACAAAGTCTGTGGTATTACTATTTTTATTTCGATCTTTTTTGCAGTCATAGTTACTGAGAATTCAATAGATTATCAATTTGGAGATCAAATAGACCTATTAGATTGGATAATTGGTGGCTTATTTTGTATTGAATATATCTGTCGCCTATGGGTAGCTCCCCTTCAAGACAAATATGGAAAAGGATGGAAAGGGGTTTTGCGTTACATGATTTCGCCAATGGCAATTATAGATATCATTGCAATAGTCCCTTCCTTTATTGGTGTTCGGGCCGAATTAAAGATTCTAAGAATCATTCGCCTACTTCGAATATTAAAAATTGGAAGAAGTGAGAAATTTAAACAAAGTATATTTCACTTTAACTATGCCCTTCGATCCAAGAGTCAAGAATTACAAATTTCAACCTTTTATACAATATTGCTCTTAGTAATTAGTAGCACTTTTATGTATCTTGCTGAGTCATCAATTCAGCCAGAGTTATTAGGATCAATCCCAAGATGTCTATGGTGGTCTATTACAACCGTAAGTGCTGTTGGGTATGGAGACTCAATTCCTATTACAGCACTTGGAAAAACAATTGCATCAGCAACTTCTCTTATGGGTATTGGTGCTATAGCAATCCCTACAGGAATACTTGCTTCAGGTTTTAGTGAGTCACTTAGTGTTCAAGATAAAATGTTTAGACAAGAAACATTAGAAAAATAATTCAATTATATAGTAGGAAGGAACTTCTAATCAAGAATTTAGAATCCTAATGCATCCATCTACGCTCCTATCATTGGACTGGTTATATCCTTAGTTGCAATGAATTATTAAAAAAATAGTTTCAATAAGAGTCGCGACAGATGAAACCATTAAAAGATATTATTTAAATGAAATTTTCATGAAATTTGGATAGAGTTACTACAGTAGATCTCTACCAATGCAAACTGATCGAAAAATTAGGGTCCTCCTACGAAAGCTAACACTGTTGCTAAACGAAAAGAACGGTGGCTACCATGGATTCCTCTATTCAGAAATATGTGTTTGGTGCGTGTTAATAGGTTTGTTTTGCCAAAGTTGGTGGGCTTTCATTTTATCTATACTGGGTTTTTGTTCCTTTATATTTTTCTATGAGTTTGGAGTAGCTATCTTGATGCTTACCTTCTCTTTAGTTTGGTCAATAGGTATTACATGGATGATATGGACTGAAGCGGGGCGTCCACTAATGGCAACTGTATTGTTCGTACCAATATCCTTAATTAGCTTTATGTTTCATAGTCAAGCTTATGTTGGTCAAATTGGGGACTACGAAAGGAAAGAGATTAGAGGTGAAGTAGATGTCAACATACGATAAGAGAAAACTAGACAAGTAAAAACTTATAAAGGCTGCAAATACAGGGTTCTTACTCAGGCTCACTTATTGAGATACAAAACGGAGAGGGTGTCCTTTAAGTAGGGACTACATGGTCCTTCCTGGAACCAACTTCGGGTTGTTTTGTGGTCTGTTCCCTAGCATTTTCCCTAGCACCAAAACTAGACCGCCTGATACTTCAGGTTCACTAGTCGGTGAGAGAGACTTTTTTTATGCCTGCTCAAAGACAGATTCTTCTTTATCTATTACATTCTCATGTGCAAGATGCAGAAAAAGAAATAGGATTCTAGACTATCTAGACGTTGATTTTGTTTGAAATTATGACTGAGCGACAGCAGGCAGCGCTAATTATCTTAGTTATTGCTGGCGCAGGCACATATTTTACAAAGTGTAATTCTATTAACCCATCTCAAATTGGCAACAGAGGAAGGACTTTCTGGGGTGCCCCTACTGCACTAGTTTGTCCATTCAATCGATAATTCTTAAACTACTATTGATTCAATATCTAATTAATAGATTCCTCTAATGAGGGTTTTGTCCCCCATACAAATATTGGGATTAAATTAATTATTGGAATTATCATCACGAATACCCAATACCAAGACTTGCCTAAATCCCTCAATCTGCGAACAGATAATGAGCAAAAAACTATTAGACTTCCAAATATATATAATGTTCCTATAACGCCCAGCAAATTTGCAATTGGATTTAGTAAAAATAGAGAGTAATCACTACCTAGTGTTACTAAAATATGTGATATTAAAGTGAGAAAAAGTGATAATGGAAATAAGACTATTGCTGATGGGATAACAAAAAACCAAAACTCTGTTCTATTAGAAACACCAACATAATCAAAAGCATTTTTCCATGTGAAAACAAAAGATTCAACTACCTCATTAAGTAAAATTGGTTGAAAATTAGAATTAATAGAAGGTTGAATCAAGAACCATGTGAGGCGAAACCAACCAATGATTGGTAGTAATGACCAAAATATATTTTTCCATGACTTTCCTACGTCTCTTAATCTCCGAACACACATTGAGAGTTCAACAATGAATGAACCAAGAATAATTAACAGTACTATAATTTCGATTGAAGATGAGAATACTTGAAAAATACCAGATATCGTTTCAGAAATTCCTAACTCGTAAAGACCGATTGTGAAAACCTTGAAAGTGCTTTCAAGGATCTCCAATAAAACAAAGAAAATAAAAGAGGATAAGGAATAGTACCAATAATTTCTCCTATCAGTTATTCCTTTAAAATCAAATACTCTTTTCCATGCATCTGTAAAAGATGTAATTAAGATCATTTATTTAATTAACGATAAAATCATCTTAATTTATACATCCATTTTTCGAGCATTCTGTAAACAACTTCTATCTAGAAAAGCAAAATCAAAAAATTCCCTAGCACCATTTTATTCCCTAGCACCTGAGATATCATTCCCTAGCATTTTCCCTAGCACCAAAACAGGACCTACTGATCCTTTCTGGAACTAACTAAGAGTAAAAATCTCGTAAATCCACCAAATTGTAGGAATAGTGGGACGTTCTGGGACTTCCTGGAACGTCATGGTACTTACAAAAAACGGAGAGGGTGGGATTCGAACCCACGGACGGTTGCCCGTCAAACGATTTCGAGTCGTTCGCTTTCGACCACTCAGCCACCTCTCCTCAGGTATCTCACGGCCATACCTAGCTTAGAGAAAGCAAGAGGCATATACTCGTTACATATTTGAGTATCCTAAAAATACTTAAGAAATTAGCTGAATTTTCTCTAGTCTTATTTCCACCCAGACTGAGCCATAAATTTAATAGCTCTAGCATTAAATTCACCTAATTGAGTGATAGTTACACCATCAGAGTTGAAAACACCAAACTTCTTAACTTCTTTAGATTTATTATATCCAATTAAAGGGTGTTCATAAGTGGGACCTGCAAGTCCAATACTACCTTTAGGAGACGCAAGGTATTCAATTAGCTGTATAGCCTCGTCTTTATTTTTAGAGTATTTCGCTAATCCACCAGCACTAACATTCACATGAGCTGGGTCAGGGGTAATTACTCTCACTTTTTTTGCAAGAGCCTTATCTTTTGAGCCATTAACGCCTGCTAGCATTCTTGACACATAGTAATGGTTAACTATTCCAACACCACATATTCCTTGAGCGACAGCCCTTGTTAAGCCTATATCTCCAGGGAAATAAGGCTGTGAAACATTTGAAATCATTCCTCTTAGCCATATTTTGGTTGCAGCTTCTCCTTTTAAAACTATTTGATCAGCTACCAAAGATTGATTATATGGACTATTTCTTTTACGAAGACACACTTTCCCTTTGAGAGAAGGATTTGCTAGGTCAGAGTAAGTTCTGATGTTGTTGACATTCACGATCGAAGGATTAACTACCATGACTCTTACTCTTCTTGTAAGTGCATACCATCGTCCCTTTGGATCCCTATATTCTTTAGGAACTTCTTTGTCTAATTTTGCAGATCTATAAGATTGAAGTAAGCCTGATTTAGCTGCATTATGAATTCGAGCGGCATCAACAAGCAAAATTATGTCCGCATTTGAATTCGACCCTTCTCTTTTTAATCTTTCTACCAGAGAAATACCTGTAGCCTCAATCAGTCGAACTTTTATTCCGGTTTCTTCTGAAAAC
The DNA here is from genome assembly GCA_003209275.1 of Prochlorococcus sp. AG-463-P14. GTDB lineage: Bacteria > Cyanobacteriota > Cyanobacteriia > PCC-6307 > Cyanobiaceae > AG-463-P14. Next base: position 2,631 of record QCRX01000020.1, on the reverse strand, counting down.
TTTTTGAATACTTGTCTATCAGTATTGTAATGGCGCCCTGAGTAAATTCTTACCTCTCTTGCTAACGAACTATTTCCCTGTGCAAAGACTCCTCCTAACGCCATGGTAAGGGCCATAGAAGAGGAAAGACATCTTCCTGCAATAGACATGAGTGGTCAACAATTCATAATCCCATTATCACGCTATACAAGCTAGAGGGGATCATTACCAGTATAAACTATTGATACTCGTAAAAGTATCAAATGAATCACACTTTAAATCCTCTCTTCTTGTTCATTATGGAGTTTGCTTAGGCGAACCTATGGAATTACTTACCCACCAATTACTAGAAGAAGTAGCTGTTCAAACTATAAATTCTAAACTTTTAGATGAAAAATTGCCTTGGGAAGAGGGGAAGAAGACTGCAGGTTCATATGCTTCATTGGTTAAAAACAATTTTCAACTTGCTAGAGAATCCAAAACCTCTAAAGAACTCACCGAAGAAATAATAATTGCATTAGAGCAAGATCAACTAATAAAAAGTTTTGCCTTGCCTAAGAGATTTCATGGCCTGATATTCTCTCGAAGCTATCAAGGGCAAGGTTACGGGAGTCATGTAGACAATGCATATATGAGTTCAGGTAGAAGTGACCTTTCTTTTACTCTCTTTTTAAATTCTCCAAATGAATATAAAGGTGGTGAGCTTTGTATTCAAACAATGCAAGATAAAAAGGAAATAAAATTACAAGCTGGACAAATCATTATCTATCCAAGCACAAGCTTGCATTCAGTCTCCAGAGTCAGCTCAGGTACAAGACTTGTTTGCGTTGGCTGGATTGAGAGTTATATAGCAGCTAATGAAGACAGAAATTTACTTTTTAGTCTTGATGCAGGAGCACGAGGATTACTTGCAAAACATGGTCAATCCGCTGAACTTGACCTGGTATTTCAGGCTTACAATAATTTGCTGCGTAGGCTAGGGAGCTAAGGTATTGGTAAATATGTTACTCAAGCAAGTTACATATTTACCAATACCTCTCTCGTCTAGGGGCCAAGATAAAGAGCAATATCCCCGGTCAATAATGGCTAAGAAATCTCCTGTGGCTATTTTTCTCGCTGCCACAGCTCTTCTAACTTCTAATTCTTTACAGCCAGATTTAGCGAAGGCTGGACCGCAACGTAATTTGGGTGGTCTTAAAGAGTGGACAACAGATCAAGACGTAGATGCTGAAAGCAAACTTGATGAAGATGCTAAAAAAGCGGCGAAAAAAGCTAAAAAGAACAATGTATGCATTCCTATAGGAGAAGGAGAGAATTGCTGGTAATTACAAGCAAAGTTTTGATATATAGATAATAAAAGTCAAGAGAGCTTGCACTACTAGTTAATTATAAATCGATTGCTTTACTAGCTATTTTTTTTAGTGCAATTAAATAAGCTCATAAATACTTTAGGTATTATTTTTTGCAAAAAAACACACCCACCTATAAATAGGTGGGTGTGTTTTGATCAAATTAATGATCTTTTTTTAATTAGATCAGAACCTGAAGGTTGTCTGGACTAGTCCACCGAATACATCATCGCTGTCATCAGTAGCGCCGTCATATGTGTCGGTACCACCAAAAATAGCTGGTGTAACTGTGATGTTGTCAGACACCTTGTAGTCGTAGTAAATCTCCCAGACAAAGTTGTCGTCTGCAGGATCATCAGCACCACCAACAATGTCAGTAGCGTGTTGACGCTGACCAAACGCAGCTCCAAGTCTGTTGCCATCTACGAAGGCATCTTTCCACATCAAACCAACCATCCACTGGCCAGTTTCTTCAACTGAACCAGTGGCGCCATCATCATCAACATTGGCGATGTCATATCCAAGCTGAACAGCTGGAATAGCACCGGTTTCTTCTGGTTGCCAATAAGCCCTTAAGCCATAGGCAGTTGTGTTACCAGTTCTAGACTTACCCTTCTCTGTTGAGTAATAGTCAGTCCAAACCTTACAAGACTCAGAACCAGCCTTCTCTGTGCAGTTGTTTACAGATACAGCCGCTGAAACTTGCCAACGAGGAGAGCCATACTCAACCTTAGTTAGCCACTTGGACTGAGCATCAGTAAACAAGATACCGCCGCCTTCGTTGTCAGCCTTAGTAGCTCCTTTGGAAGCGTAGTTTGTGCTAACAGCAAATCTTGCTTCAGAAGGATCATCCTTGGACTGAATCCAAGCTGCGCCGAAGCCACCGTCAGTACTTGAGCCATAAGCAGCACCGTTGCCACCTAATGCGAAAGCCTTCAACACTGGCTTATAGATGGAAGGAGCACTAGCTAACATGTAGTAGTTCTCTACCCTTGGGCCAACCCAGAACTTAAGGTTGTCACCAACTGGGAATTGATACCAAATCTTGTCAACCTTAAGTGCATCGCTGTTCTGGTTAGAAGCAGCTAAATAAGTGTTGGTGTTCTTGTTAGAGAATGTCTGGCTTTTTACAAAATTACCAGTCTTAATTCTTGTATAAAGAAGATCTCTACCGTTGAAGCTGGTGTTGAGATTCAACTGAGTTGTGTAGTTGAAAGTAACAGCTTCATCAGTACCGTCAGTCTTGTCGGTTTCCATTCCGCCGACAACAAAATAAGTCTTACCAGAGAGCTTGGTAGTTGTT
>QCRX01000019.1 GCA_003209275.1 Prochlorococcus sp. AG-463-P14 | reverse complement strand
GCATTCCTACCTGTTGTCTCAATCGAAAGAGAGTTAGACGCTAAAACAGTTCATAAGCCTACAGTTGCTGATCTTGAAGTCAAGAGAGAACTAAAATTAATTAGGCATCCTGCTAGATACCGATCAAGAGCTTCAGAGGCCTTTCTAGAAAACATTCTTCCAGTTTTTGCGAGCAAAGAAAGTCCCTTAAATAAAACCTAAGGAAGTAAAGAAAGCTGATTTAATTAAAACTGTATCGCTTCTTGATTAACTCCTACAGCATCTTCAGCTGCTCCTTTAGTAATAAACTTATTCTCATTTACATCAGCCTGATAGACGCATCTAACAACCGGATTATCCCTGATTGATCCTATGTAAGCAAACGTATTCATTCGTTGCTTACACTCCCGTACATCCTCATTAGTAATAGCGCCCTGTTTTTGAAGTACTGTCCAATTTTCCCGTCTAATTACACATCCAGGCTGCAAAGCAGGCTGAGTAACAAAACTTGTCGAAGGGTTAAGGGTTGTATACATCTCAACATCAATAACGAATGCACTAGCACCCCATTGTCTACAAAATTCTGGATCAGGGACAGCCATATCTAATTGCTGTTGACTCGCGATATTGCCCTGGCCTCCTTGTGTTGTACTCGTTACAGCACTGCCAATACCAACACCCACAACCAGTACTCCAGCTAGTACTGCAATTGTGCCTGTATTCAAATTGATATTGCCTCCACCACCAGGAGGAGAAGGAGGTCCAGAACGTGATGGTCTGGGGAAATCTTCCCTCATGGAACGACCTCGCATGCCCGAAGGACCCTGACGGTTCGATTCAGGGCCGAAGTTGCCACGACCAGGAGGTCGATTGTATCGAGAACGACCTGTCACAACAATTCAGGGGTTCTAGGAAGCCCCATTGAATAATTCAATACACGACATTCAGGGTTATAGCTAATTTCCCCGGCCTGAAGTAATTGTCGAATTGTTCCCTCAAGCTCAGAGCCAATACGGCGCAAAGTGAAATCTGAAAGCTCACACCCAGCTTGAGCATCCACCAAGTCTCTAAAACGCTGACGAACCTTCTCTATGACCTCATCGTTCCAAAGGAACTCATTATCTGGATCCAAATCAAGTGTTAAGTGATCTGAATCTGCTAGCAAGTCATCGTTTTTTACAACAGCAGTAAACAATCGAACATGCCGTGTTGTGCACTTCAACTGAGTCTCAGACATCGCAGTAAGGGTCCTATCAAGGGACCTGAGCAATATATGAAATGACTGTAGGGAGATAAAGGGTTCACGCTGTCATTAAAGTTGACTTTTAATTCTTATCAAGAGCATGCGCGTTGCTATAGCGGGAGCAGGTCTAGCTGGCCTGTCATGCGCGAAATACCTTTCTGATGCAGGACACACACCGATTGTCTATGAATCTCGAGATGTCCTCGGGGGGAAAGTAGCTGCCTGGAAAGATCAAGATGGCGATTGGTATGAAACAGGCCTGCATATCTTTTTTGGTGCATACCCCAACATGCTGCAATTATTCAAAGAGCTAGGGATAGAAGATCGGCTTCAGTGGAAAAGCCATTCAATGATATTTAACCAACCAGAAGAACCTGGTACATACAGTCGTTTTGATTTTCCTGACTTACCAGCTCCATTTAATGGAGTGGCAGCAATCTTAAGAAATAACGACATGCTCTCTTGGGGAGAGAAGATTGCTTTTGGGATAGGTCTCGTTCCTGCAATGCTTCGAGGTCAAACATACGTTGAAGAGTGTGACAAACAATCCTGGACAGAGTGGCTCAAGGCCCACAACATCCCAGAGCGAGTAAATGATGAAGTTTTTATTGCTATGAGTAAGGCATTAAATTTCATCAATCCCGATGAAATATCCTCAACTGTATTACTCACTGCATTAAATAGGTTTCTGCAAGAGAAAAACGGCTCTAAAATGGCATTTCTCGATGGAGCACCTACTGAACGATTATGCAATCCGATAGTTGAGCATATTCAAAAAAATGGTGGGGAGGTTCATCTCAATAAGCCACTTCGTGAAATCAAATTAAACGAAGATGGAAGTGTTGAATCTTTTCAAATAGGTGGAATAAATGGAGAAGGAATGATCAAAGTCCAAGCGGATGCATATGTTAGTGCAATGCCTGTAGATATTTTCAAATTACTTCTTCCAGATCCATGGAAGTCATTAAACATATTCCAAAAGCTAGAAGGGCTTCGTGGAGTACCTGTTATAAATATCCATCTTTGGTTCGATCGAAAACTAACCAATATTGATCATCTATTATTCAGCAGATCGAAATTGCTGAGTGTATATGCAGACATGAGTATTACATGCAAAGAATATGAAGACCCTAATCGATCAATGCTTGAATTAGTTTTTGCTCCTGCAAAAGACTGGATAGGACGCAAGGATGAAGAGATCTTAAATGCAACCCTTGAAGAACTTAAAACACTTTTTCCAATGCACTTTACGGGCGAAGATCAAGCAAAACTTAGGAAATATAAAATCGTGAAAACCCCACTTTCGGTATACAAAGCAACACCTGGATGTCAAGAAATCCGTCCAAGCCAAAAAACTCCTATTGAAAATTTCTTTCTTACAGGGGACTACACAATGCAACGCTACTTAGCCTCCATGGAAGGAGCCGTACTAAGTGGAAAACTCTGTGCAAATACAATTGACCAATCCAATGGAATAATTTCCAAAACACTTAAGTCGGACAATAAGGTCCTAAGAGCCTGAACAATGGTCCTTGGATTATCAGATTCTCCAATCAATCAAAGGAAGACTTGCATAAGTCTTGAGAATGCCTATGAAATTTGCCGCAAAGAGACTGCTCAGTGGGCAAAGACCTTTTACTTAGGCACACTCCTCCTTCCCCCTGTAAAAAGAAGGGCAATTTGGGCAATCTACGTTTGGTGCAGAAGAACCGACGAATTAATGGATAGTCCTGAAGCCCAAAAACTTCCAATCAATGAACTCTCAGACCGTCTAGATAAATGGGAAGAGCAGACCAGATCTTTGTTTTCTGGTCAAGTAAAGACAGATCTAGATGCCGTCATGGCAGATACTCTTGAACGTTTTCCGCAATCAATAAAGCCATATCTAGACATGATCGAAGGCCAGCGCATGGACCTTCATAAACATCGCTACGCAACATTTAAAGAACTTGAGCTCTATTGCTACAGAGTTGCTGGAACTGTAGGGCTTATGACTCAGGGAGTTATGGGCATTGATCCTGCTTATACAACAGCTCCATGGAGTGCTGCTCCGAACCCCTCAGAGGCTGCTATCGCTCTTGGTATTGCTAATCAGTTAACCAATATTCTCAGAGATGTAGGGGAAGATAGAGGGAGAGGTCGCATATACCTTCCCTTAGAAGACCTGGAAAGATTTGACTATTCAGAAGAAGATCTAATGAGTGGAAAATTAAACACTCAATGGGAAGAACTGATGGCATTTCAGTTGCATCGTGCTCGAGAGTGGTTTACACGTTCAGAAGCTGGTGTGCGATGGCTTTCTGCTGATGCAAGATGGCCAGTCTGGACCTCACTAAGGTTATACAGAGGAATCTTAGATGCGATTGAGCGACTAGATTATGATGTTTTCAATAATCGAGCATATGTAGATCGATGGGTTAAGTTAATAGACCTACCCATTTCTTACTTAATAGCCCAAATACGTTAAATAAAATTTATACCCACAAGGTGGTAACACTTAACCCTCGAACATAATCTTTAGAATTAAACAGCAGTTTTTTGATTGGCAAGCAAATCTTTTAATTTCGATAATTCACCAGCCCAGCGAGGATCTGGACCTTCTGCGATAGGCGCATCACTATGCACTACCTTCTTTGTCTCCTTGCGATTAGAAGTTTGAGAATTTGAATTTGAGTTACCTCCTCTTCTACCTCCACCACTATTTGAATCCTTTCGTTCCGAGCGTTCAACCCTCAAATTATTTCCATTAAATTCTTTGCCATTAAGTTGTTCTATCAAAGCATTTGCGACTTTGTCATTATCAACATTGGCGAAACCGAATCCTCTACAGCCTCCTGTATCTCTATCAAATACCGCCTTAAAGCGAATCCCTTCTCCAACGCTTCCAAGCAGAGCCTCAAGCTCTTTGCTATCAAAATTTTGCGGCAAATTGCCGATGTAAAGGCGAACGCTCATGAAAAAGAGGGGAATTAGGGAAAAGTGACGATCAGATTGATCGATGTAGTAACTGCCAATGCAGTTAATCACAGCAAGGTCTGTTTCCGCTGCCACCAGTCTCGTGCAACAGGAAGAACTTGTTCGGGTTTTTGCAACCTACCAAACGCTCGTTCATGACATAAAAAGCGAAGAAGTTGACCCATTTCAGGCCCCGCAGAGAGTCCAAGATGTTCCTTAAGAATATGCCCATCAACTGGTGGACGGGGATGAAAAAGAGGATCATTTACATCCCTCCAACGCTGAATCCAATCGACTTGCTGAGCAGGTGAAAGCACTAAAATTAATGCGGGTAAATATGCCTCCAAATCAATATGTAATTGGAGTCTATCTCCTTCTTTCAAACTCTCAAATGCAACGCCATCATTACGCTTTTGCCACCTTCTTAAGGTCTTACATCTTTGTTGAAAATTTTTACTAAAACGCAACCTTTTGAGGCCCTCATCGCTTAACAAATACGACAGACGAGCCAATGGAAGATAGATAGATAACTCCTCTTGGTTTAACAAATCCAAAAACACGGAATTAGCAGACTGAAGCATCAAATTCTCATTTGATTGCTGCCATAACTTCAACAAGCCAATTTCTCTAAGAAGTGGGATTACATCGTCAGCCCATGGGGCATCGGCTAGTCGCCGAAGTTCACATTGGATACGTTCAGGGGCAGCTTTAGAAAGCAAAATGGAATTAATTTCTAACCATTTTTTTGTTTGTGAGTCCAGAGAAAGCCGAAGCTCCGCCATTAGTCTTATTGCTCTAAGAAGTCTCAAAGGATCATCAATTAGGTTCTGCTCACTTACAGCAACAAGCAGTTTTTCTCTAATATCAGCTATTCCACCTGTTGGATCAATAATCTGTGGCGGGTTTCCTAATGTCAAAGCAATTGCATTAACTCTGAAATCTCGATTGAAGAGATCTTCTTCAAGGCTTTCTCCAACTTGGCTAGATATATCAACTGTCCATCCATCAATTACCAAACGAGCAATATCTCTTTCTTTATCAAGGACAACACAAGTTCCCCCAAGCTCTTGAGCCAAACTTCTAACTAGTTTGATTGAATGGTTCGGAACCACAAAATCCAGATCAAATCTATTTCCACACCTTTCCAGCAAAACATCACGTATTGAGCCTCCAACCAAAGCACTACCTCTAGGAAGTTGGCTAACTTTCAGTGGCCATTGAACAATATTTAACTGTTGATAGACAAACTTCGACAAAAGGACCGAATCGCCCTCCAGAATAGTTTCAGAAGAAGAGGTGGAGGAAATGTGCATATGTGTTAATTGTCGCTGGGTAGATCGATGTAAGGCCTATCACGCTGTTGAAAGACAACACGGGGCGGAGCATCTAAATGTATTTCCTGATTTAGAACCCAAAGATCCAAAAATTCATATCAGTGTTATGGATCTACCAGAAGGTGGCTCAGGAGTGGAGTGGGACGTAAGAGCATGCGACAGTTTTCTTGAAGATCATGGACGCTGGCTTCGATTACGCCCGAATGAAGAGTTACCAACATGAATCAAACTCGGATCAACCATCCTGATACTGATGAACATGCACCTTTCTTGCTGGCAATGCATAGTTGTACTGAAACACTCGGTGTAGCAACTATTGATTTAAGAGATCCCAATCAAAGTATTCGCTGTGAAACATTTCCTCTTGGTCGGAGACTTTCAAACAGCCTGATTAACTGCATAGAAAAGCTACTACCATCTCAAAATTGGGTCCGCATATCTCGCATAGCTGTAGCTACTGGTCCAGGTGGTTTTACTGGAACGAGGCTAACTATTGTCATGGCTAGAACCATTGCTCAGCAAATTGGTTGTCCGCTAGATGGAATAAGTAGCTTCGCCTTAATGGCACCTAGACTTGTATTTAAATTAGAACCTCCTCAAAGGGATAAATCCTTTTGGATAGTGCAAGATTTACCAAGGAGAGGAATTGTTGCCGGACAATATTTGATTAATTCAAAAAATAATAAGCAAGCCATTGAATTAACAAGTCCCCACCTTTTAAAACCAGGGCTTAAAGTAAAACCTGCTGTAATAGCAAAAGAAAATATTAATGCTGATGTCATCAAGCTCATAGAAATATCTATGGAATCACACAAGTCATGCAACAAATCTAACTGGGATAAAGTTCTTCCATTGTATCCCACATCTCCTGTCGGAAAGATTTAATGAGCTTTTCCAAAAGAATAATAATTACTGGGATTTTCTTCTTTCTAATTAGTTGGTTAACTCCTTTTAAGCCTTATTTAAAAGCTCTCACCAGTCGTAAAAATCCTCAGGCAATTCTTGTATTAGGAGGCGATATAAATCGAGAGCACGTTGGAATAAATATTGCTCAACATCTCAATCTGCCTCTAATAGTTAGCGGGGGCAGCAATCCAGAACATGCGAAATGGTTAATTTCACAATCTGGTTTACCCGCCAATCAAGCAAAACTGGATTATCGGGCGCAAGACACTTTGAGCAACTTCACAACACTTGTCGATGAACTTGCTTCAGAGGGTGTTGGACACCTGCTGCTCATTACAAGCAAAGATCATCTCCCTAGAGCCATGGCAGTAGGCAATGTAGTAGCTGGAAGTAGAGGTATAAAACTTACAAGTCTTCCAGTTCCTTGTTCGCCAAACTGCAAACAAGAAAGTTTTAAAAAGCAATTATTCGATTTATTCAGAGCTCTTGCCTGGGTTGTTACTGGTAAAGATTTAAAAAGCTTTACGCAAACAAACTGGGGAAAATCCTTCAAAAGCCTTCTAAGCGTTGTTTCTCAACCTGACACACCAGACCCTTATCAATTAAAGAATTGATTTGTTTTTGAAGTTCTTCAGTAGTCTTTTCTAATTCAGGCTTTCTTCGACTTGCAGGAGGAGGAATTGGCTGCCCAATCCGCAAGTGAATTGGGATAAACCGTGGCAAAAAATTACCTGTGCCAAGAGCACGATGACTATTGATAATTGCTACAGGCAAAAGATTCGCACTACTACGAGCAGCTAACAAAGCTGCTCCAGCCATTGGATTATTCACTCTTCCATTCGCTTGGCGAGTACCGTCCAAAAAAACACCAGTAGCCCAACCTTCCAGCAATCTTGAAGTAGCTATTCGAATTGCCTCACGATCACTTGCTCCTCTTTTAACTGGATAAGCTCCTAATGCACGGATCAGAAGTCCTAATAAAGGGATCTTAAAAAGCTCTGCTTTTGCCATAAATGAGATAGGGCGCCCTAATGCATGGCCAAGAATGGGTGGATCCAGATGAGAACCATGATTAGAAACTACAACTAGTGGTCCTTTACTAGGAACATTTTTCTGCCCAGATATATACCCTCTAAAAAGTAATCGAAAGAGAGGAAAAATAAATACATAACTAACTAATAGATAAATTAGGCTTGGTTTTGGTGGGATTTTGCTTGAAATCACTTTGGATTCAGCTTCTATTAATTTAATCAATTTTTAATGCCCTAAATCACTAGATGATGCCAATTGATTTGTAATCACTCCCTTCAATGATCTTTTTATCAAGCCACTTAGAACATTTCCTGGACCAATCTCAACAAAAGTATTGACTCCATTGTGAGCCATCACATCCATAGTTTCTCGCCATCGAACTCCTGAAATCATTTGATTCTTCAATCGCTGCTTTAAAACATCTGCATCACACGTTGGAGTTGGCTCAGAATTACTTATTACAGGAATTGAGGCATCTTTAAAACCAATTTGATCCAATTCAGCAGAAAATTTCTTAGACGCATTCTCCATAAATGGAGAATGAAAAGCTCCAGAAACCGGAAGCGGGATCGTCCTCTTGCAAGAAAGTTCGCCTGTAACAGCCCTAATAGCCTCCACAGCGCCAGAAAGCACCACTTGACTGGAACTGTTGTCATTGGCGATAACTATCCCTTCAGTGGCCTTTACAAGGGTTTCCAATCGCTCTCTGTCAAAACCAATAATCGCAGTCATTGATCCTTCACCAGCTGAAGACATGAGCTCAGAACGAGATCGCAGCAAAAGCAACGCTGTTTTTGCATCTAACACCTCTGCGGCATATAAGGCCACAATCTCTCCAAGGCTATGACCAGCTACAAATGCAGCGCTGCGGCCTTGTCTACGAAGATCATCAACCAACAATGATTCCACTACAAAGAGTGCAAGCTGAGTATTCCGGGTGTCATTTAAATCAAATAATTGACCTGACTGATCCTTAGTCCCTCTACAAATTTCTAACAAATCCCTTCCTATTAGCTCAGACGCAAGTTCAAAACGTTCTAAAGCCCCAGGCAAAGCAAGCACTGGTTCAGCCATACCTATTTTCTGAGAACCTTGACCAGGAAAAATCCAGGCGATCGTCATAAGAAACTAAATCAAATAACCGAGAGCTTAAATGGGTCCTCGCCAACGCAAAAGTGCTGCGCCCCAACTCAAGCCAGCTCCGAACCCGCTGGTGGCTATTAAATGACCAGATTGAACTCGACCATCTTTTACAGCCTCGTCAAGCATTAGAGGGATTGTTGCAGCAGATGTATTCCCATAATCAGCAAGATTAGAAAGAACTTTGTCTTGAGGTATTGAAAACCTCTGCGCGACTGCATCGAGAATTCTCTGATTGGCTTGATGTAGCAAAAGCCAATTCAATTTTTCAGGATCAATTTTATTGGCACTTAACAATTCTCCAAGAATCGCAGGCACTTCTCTAACTGCAAACTTATAAACTTCTTGACCATTCATTTGAACAGGCGAAAACCCACCTCTCTGATGGGTAGTGCCCGTAATTAATGGCAGAAATTCACCTAATTGAGGCAAGTTAAGACAATCTCCTCGAGCTCCGTCAGATTTCAACTTGAAATCAATCAGTGCATCTTCTTCTGTACTAGTTGCTTCAATTGCAACAGCACCTGCACCATCTCCAAAAAGTACGCAAGTTCTGCGATCATCCCAATCCACCCAACGAGACAACTGATCTGCTCCAATAACAAGAGCTCTACGCATTGAACCCCCTCGCAGAAATTGAGCCGCAGTAACTAAAGCGAAGAGAAAACCACTACAAGCAGCAGTTAAATCAAAAGCAACCGCGTTACAAGCTCCTAATTTCGCCTGCACTTTTGGCGCTGAGCCAAAAAGATCATCAGGAGTAGAAGTGGCCAGCAAAATCAAATCAACACTCTCTGGAGACCAGCCCGCCATTTGAAGGGCTGCTTCGCCAGCAAGGTGACTTAAGTCAGAAAGCGTCTCGTTAGGGCCAATAACACGGCGAGCTCCGATCCCTGTTCGACTTTTGATCCATAAGTCATTTGTATCGACCCGCATGCCGAGCTCATCATTAGTAACTTTTTGACTAGGGATGGCACTACCACTCCCAACCAGAGCTACTCCACCTATGTTTTTGGGCGTTTCAGCCAAGGAGCAAAAAATGCCGAGTTCCGTCAGTCAATCACAGTCCTGAAAAATCAATGTTTAAAAATCTTCAAGCGGCCGTATTCTCAAGCTGAGCCAAGTCATCCATAACTCCGTGACTAGCAGCAGAGTGAGCAAGCCTTAAAGCACTCACAACAGACAATGCCTTGCTGCTGCCATGTCCAATTACACAAATACCATTAACTCCTAAGAGCAATGCCCCTCCATGTTCTGCATGATCAAGGCGTTTCTTAATGCGCTTTAAATTGCTTCGCAAAAATGCTGACCCAACTTTTCCTCTTCTACCTCTAGGAAGTTCTGCACGAAGAACATCCAAAAGAACACTCCCAACCGACTCAAGAAACTTGAGTAAAACATTTCCTGTGAAACCATCACAAACAACGACATCAAATTCACCGGAAAGCACATCTCTCCCCTCACAATTTCCTGCAAATTTAAATCGGTCCTCCTCAGCTAAAAGTTCATAAGTCCTCAGAGAAAGTTCATTACCTTTGCAAGACTCCTCTCCAATGTTCAAAAGACCTATGCGTGGCTCGGTGATCTGAAGAACATCTCTGGAATAAATATTTCCCAACAAAGCAAACTGGTGCAAATAACTTGGCTTGCAATCCATATTTGCTCCCACATCAAGAACTAAGACAGGTTGACCTGGGTCTTTTGTGGGGAACAGTGCTCCAATAGCAGGACGATCAATACCTACCAACCTACCCAATCTAAAAATTGCAGATGCCATTAATGCCCCTGAATTTCCTGCGGAATAAACAGCCAATGCTTCTCCTTCCTTAACTAAATTCATTGCCACATTGATACTTGCATCTCGCTTTTTTCTAACAACTGTTGCTTCTTCATCCATGCCTACCGAAGGGCCACTAGCAACTAGTTCTAAATATCCTGCATCTCTTGCTTCAGTAAGCAATTCCTCTAAACCCATTTCCTTCGCAGCCTTAATGACTTTCTCCAATTCCCCAACAAACTTGATTCGAATTGGCAATCTCTGCAAAGCCTGAAGACAACCATCAAGAATTAATCCAGGAGCATGATCTCCTCCCATTCCATCAACTGCAATCCAGAGTCGATCACTATCTTCAATAGAAGTATCTAAAACACCACCCTCCCCTCCTTGCAAACGCCTGAGAGGATCAAAAACAAGTGGTTGGAGCATGCTGCCAGCCATATATCCAGCACTAGACACAACTGATCCAGCACTAGACACAACTGATCCAGCAACATTGCCTGCAGCTGAAGCAGAGTTTGTAGCTGTATCAACAAGACTGGTAACCGCAGCATTTCGGCGATACCAGATAACCAAACGCCTTATCGCTCTAGGACGATTGGCCTTACTCCTCGAGCCATAGGCCGAGGATGGATGATTTTCATTCGGGGGCAATGGCATCAACAATCCGTTGGAAAAGATAGCCAGTGCCTCTGGCTGTAAGGATTAACTCAGGGTTAGCAGGATCATCTTCAAGCTTGGAACGAAGCCTTGAGATATGAACATCCACAACCCTGGTGTCCACATGTCGCTCCGGGGTATATCCCCAAACTTCTTTGAGAATTTCGCCTCTACTAAAAGGCTCCCCAGAACGACTCACTAAGAGCTCAAGCAAACTGAACTCCATTCCTGTAAGACGGATTCGCTCGTCTGAGCGAAAAACTTGACGTTTGTTCGTATCGATTCTCAAATTAGTTACTTGAATAACTCCAGAATTAGGAATACCAGCAATTTGCTCCTTCTCTACTCGCCGCAAAACACATCTAATACGAGCCTCTAACTCCTTAGGGCTAAAAGGCTTCACAACATAATCGTCGGCTCCAAGTTCTAACCCTGTAATCCTGTCAGCGACGTCAGCCATTGCTGTAAGCATCACGATTGGCACATCCGACTCCTTTCGCAACTCTTGGCAAACACCATATCCATCAAGTTTTGGCATCATCACATCTAGAACCACTAAGTCAGGTTCATATCTTTTGAAAAGCTCTAAGGCCTCATTCCCATCGCATGCAGTTACCACTTGGTAACCGATCATCGATAACCGAGTCTCCAAGATCCGTCTAATGCTGGCCTCATCGTCAGCTAAGAGGATTGTTTCCTTAGATGGGCTGGTGGCCGTCATGTGTTTTTTCTTAGGCGGCTAGAAGATTTGGATCTTAGGCAAAACGCTTAAAGAACCAATAAGGTCACCTTTATTTAACCAAAGCAAACTTTCTTCACACAACCACGTGACTCGCAATAGCTCCTTCTACATCTGTCAAAGCTGTGGTGCACAAAGCAAACAGTACTTCGGTCGATGCTCAAGTTGTGGAGATTGGAATTCCATAATCGAGCAGAAACAAAGCTTATCGGGCAATAGAAACAAAAAAAACCACACTGGTTCTGATTTAGAGACTCGTCCTCTTCGTTCAGAGCCGATTGCAAGTGTGAGAAGCAAGCCTCTCACTCGAATGAAAAGTGGATATAGCGAATTCGATCGAGTGCTTGGAGGAGGCTTAGTCCCAGGCTCCCTTGTTTTAGTAGGAGGTGATCCTGGTATTGGGAAAAGCACTCTCCTCTTGCAAAGTGCCAGTGCAATGGCCAAAGATTACTCGGTGCTTTATGTGAGCGCGGAAGAATCTGCCCAACAAGTCAGACTGCGCTGGAAGAGACTGGAGGGAGAAGTATCCAATCTTCAACTTCTTGCTGAAACTGATTTAGATACAATTCTTGGAGAACTCAAAAGCTTCCAACCATCAGTTGCAATTATCGACAGTATTCAAGCTCTTAATGATGAAAATCTGTCTAGTACTCCTGGTTCAATAACCCAAGTGCGAGAGTGCTCTGCTGCATTGCAGCGCATTGCAAAACAGCAAGAAATCGCATTACTCATAGTTGGACATGTCACGAAAGAAGGAATGCTTGCAGGCCCAAAAGTTTTAGAGCATTTAGTTGATGCTGTCTTAACATTTGAAGGAGACAGATTCGCGAGTCACAGGCTCTTACGAGCTGTAAAGAACCGTTACGGCGCTACACATGAACTTGGGGTATTTGAGATGCAAGGCGAAGGACTTAAAGAAATAAAAAATCCTAGCGAGATATTTCTCAGCGGTGATTCTGCCTCCGGAATATCTACGATCGTTGCATGTGAAGGGACAAGATCACTAGTAGTAGATCTTCAAGCCCTAGTTAGTGCCACAACTTATGCAACTCCTCGGAGGACTGCAACAGGTATAGGAATTAATCGCTTACACCAAATCCTTGCGGTACTAGAAAAACATATGTCTTTAGCCTTATCTCGTTATGACTGTTATTTAGCAGTTGGAGGTGGCTTAGAAGTTGAGGAGCCAGCTGCTGACCTAGGGATTGCAGCTGCAATTGTATCTAGCTTTAAAGATCTACAATTACCACCAGGCACTGTCTTGATTGGTGAAATTGGATTAGGAGGTCAATTACGTCCTGTAAGCCAAATAACTAAAAGACTCGAAGAAGCAGTTCGTCTAGGCTTCAATAGAGCTGTAATCCCAAAAACGAATCAAAATGATAATATTAATAATCAAATAAAATTAAAAATTATAGAAGTAAAAAATATTAGTGAAGCCCTAATTGCTGCGTTAGATACGATCTCAGAACAGAATATTTGACAAATCTAAATATCATCTAAAACATAACATCAACATTACTTCTTCCAGTAGTTTTCAGCCAATTCTCTATATCAAGATACCCCCCTGGATATAGCCTTACTGCTTTTGTCCAGACCTCAGCAGCACGCTCTAGCCATATATCACTTTCATCCTGATTACCTGCTTGCTGAGCAAGTCGACCACGCTTTTCATAGATTAAGCCCATATTTTTAAGACAGGAAGGCTGTTTAGGGTTTTCCTCCAAAGATTTCATATAAGTCTCTAACGCGCGCTCTTCATCACCATTGCTCATATAAATGATTCCCATGTTTTTAAGAGTCTCACTTCTATCAACCGAGTTCATCTCTAGGTTCAGACTCTCTTCGTAAAACTCCAGCGCCTCTGAATAATCACCTCGATCTTGAGCAGAAAGCCCTTCTCTGTAATAGAGATATGCTTTTTTCTCCTTCTCATCAATAGGCATAACCTTCACGATCAACTCAGCCATAACAGTGAAGGCCTTGTCGATAAAATTGTCTTTCTTCTGGCTAAGAGGCACGAGAACTTTAGAGAAATTACTATTGACAACCATCCTGCCCGTAATCTTGGATGCATGCGATTAATAAGCTGAATTCAGTTGTGAAGTGAAAGCAATATCTGAGCTTTAAACCCGTTCTCTTATTAACTTGAGTAGAACTCTCACTGATCCGTGAGCCTACAGAAACCTACGACTAGTCAACAATCATCGGTTTTAATCGATGTGGAAGGAATGAAATGCAGTAGCTGCGTTCATATTGTTGAGCAAATCTTGCTTGAACAAGCAAATATCAAACAAGCCAATGTCAATCTTGTTACCAAGACTGCCTTAATAGAGCTTCAAGGACCAGATCAAGACCTGACACAAATTCTTCACTCACTTAATGAACGAGGTTTCCCGGCCCAAGAAAAACAAAGGGCTCTCTCAAATAAGGAAATCTCCTCAAATAAGGAATGGTGGCGTCAATGGCGTCAATTGATAGCCGCACTCGTACTGCTGCTCTTATCTGTTCTGGGTCATTTGGCCGAAGGAGGTCAATTAAACCTGCCAATAATTGGTGAATTACCCTTTCACGCAAGTCTTGCAACAATTGCCTTATTTGGGCCAGGACTAAAAATCCTTAAAAGCGGGGCAAAGGCTGCTATCGCATTAACTCCAACCATGGACACTCTGGTTGGTCTTGGAGTAAGTAGTGCTTACTTAGCAAGCATCGTTGCTTTGATCTGGCCATCAGTCGGCTGGCCTTGTTTTTTCAATGAGCCCGTTATGCTTCTTGGCTTTGTTTTGCTAGGAAGGTTCTTGGAAGAAAGGGCCCGGTTTCGAACAGGCAAAGCTCTTAAACAATTAGCTCAATTACAACCAGATACTGCGAAGCTGCTTCTAGATAATCGCAAGACACGGGAAGTAAGAGTTGGCGCCTTAATTCCAGGAGAAAAAATCCAATTATTTGCTGGTGATCGCATACCAGTAGATGGAGTAGTTATTAAAGGCCACTCTGCAGTAGACATTTCAAGCCTTACTGGTGAGCCTTTACCTTTGGAGGCATCTCCAGGCACAACCGTCTGTTCAGGCAGCTTAAATTTAGAAGAAAATTTAATCATTGAAGTCAAACGAGTTGGAGCCGAAACCGCATTAGCTCGAATAATTGATTTAGTAGAAGAAGCTCAGGCCCGCAAAGCGCCAATTCAAGGTTTGGCAGATCGAGTGGCCGGAGGGTTTTGCTACGGAGTTGTCTCATTAGCAGTTGCAACATTTCTCTTCTGGTGGCAAATAGGTACAAAATTGTGGCCAGAAGTGATAGACGCCTCGGGGCAAGGGCTAATGCATAGCCATGCTCATGGATTACATGCACCTCTTGGCAGTGGAGCTGAAACCCCTTTAGGTCTCGCATTGCAATTAGCAATTGCTGTTTTAGTGATTGCCTGCCCTTGCGCTCTAGGGCTAGCAACTCCAACTGTAATTACCGTGGCTTCCGGGGAAGCAGCTAAACGAGGATGGCTCTTTCGAGGAGGTGATGTAATTGAAATGGCTGCTTCACTAAGTCGAATTGTGTTCGACAAAACTGGAACACTTACCATTGGCCGTCCTCTTGTCCTAGGGACTCTCGGAACAACAGACCGAGCAAGAATGCTACAAATAGCCGCAAGTCTTGAACAAAGTAGTCGCCATCCTTTAGCCCATGCTGTTCTGCAAGAGACAAAACGGCTTAAATTACCTTTACTAACTGCAACCTCAACCAAAACTTTCCCAGGATTGGGTTTAGCAGGAGAAATAGAAAATGTCGATGGGATTATTCGAGTAGGAAAGCCTGAATGGCTACAAGCCGAAGGACTTCTATTGACCGAAGAAGTTCAACAAAGTTTCAAAGAAGCAGCCCTAACTGGCGGATCAGTAATAGGGGTTTCTCAAAACAAGAGCTTATTAGGGCTGATTATGATTGATGATCAAATTCGCCCAGATGCTGATATTGCTCTAACCCGGTTGCGAAATTTAGGCATGAATCTAAGCATTCTTAGTGGAGATAGACGTGAAGCAGTACTTCGTATAGGAGCTCAACTGGGATTTTCTTCTGAACAGCTTGGTTCACAACTTCTACCAGAGGAGAAGCTTGCTGCATTAAAGGAACTTGGCGAGCATGAAAAGGTTGCAATGGTAGGAGATGGGATTAATGATGCTCCTGCATTAGCAGCATCAGACCTTGGAATTGCTGTAGGTACTGGGACGCAAATTGCTCAAGAATCAGCTGATCTGGTTTTACTAGGAGATCGATTAGAAGGGTTAGCTGAATCTATGCTGCTAGCACGCAGAGCTATGAACAAAATTCGGCAAAACCTTTTCTGGGCTTTTGGCTACAACTTGATTGCTTTGCCTATTGCCGCGGGAGTCATGCTCCCTCAATTTGGCTTGCTTTTGTCACCTCCAATTGCAGCTCTTTTAATGGCAGTAAGTTCATTGACGGTTGTTTTAAATGCCTTATCTCTTCGTACAGGATGAAAGGAAGATTCCTTGCATTTGAAGGAATTGATGGATGTGGAAAGACCACACAAATCAATCACCTAGCCACTTGGTTGCCAATGAGTGGACTAATGCCTATTGGTTCACGATTACATCTAACGAGAGAGCCAGGAGGAACTGCATTAGGTATTGCATTGCGTGAATTACTTCTAAAACCTCCGGAAGATCAATCTCCCACAGATTTGACAGAACTTTTGCTATATGCGGCTGATCGAGCACAGCATGTTTCTCAAATGATTTTCCCAGCATTAAATGCTGGGGACTGGGTCCTGACTGATCGATTTAGTGGGTCAACTGTGGCCTATCAAGGATTTGGGAGACAACTCGATTTGGAGGTAATCAAACAGCTGGAAGTAATTGCCACCCAAAACCTAAACCCTGATCTAACACTTTGGTTGGACATACCTATTGAAGAAAGTCTTTCAAGACGAGGCGCAACACCAAATGATCGAATCGAATCCGAAGGGAAAGAATTCCTAGCAAAGGTCTCATTAGGGTTCGCTGAACTGGCCAGAGACCGTAACTGGATTCGTATATCTGCCCAACTCGATGCGAATGAAGTCGCCAAGGAAATTCAAAGAGAAATCAAGCACTTTCTTGATGGTTACCTCAAAGAGCAATGAGACCAAGCCAGAGCTTTTATCAACTTTTCCAAGATTTAATTGGTCAATCAGCCGCCATTGCTCTTTTAGAAGCAGCTCTTAAGAAAGATCGTCTTGCTCCTGCATACCTTTTCTCAGGACCTAAAGGAGTAGGCCAAAAATTAGCAGCCTTGCGTTTCCTAGAAGGTGTCATTACAGAAGGCAGTGAGTCTCCTCGTGAACGAAGCAGATTAGAAGCGTTTAATCATCCTGATCTTCTGTGGGTTGAACCCACATACCTTCATAAAGGACAATTAGTAACTCAGACATCTGCTGAGGAGGCAAATGTTAGTCGACGCAATCCGCCACAAATCCGCCTAGAGCAAATAAGACAACTATCAAAATTTTTAGGGCATAAGCCTCTTGAAGCAAAGCTCGGAATGGTAGTTATTGAAATCGGTGATTCATTGGCAGAGGGTGCATCTAATGCTCTTTTAAAAACACTTGAAGAACCAAAGAATGGGCTATTAATCTTGTTATCTTCAAGACCTGAACGACTATTGCAAACCATTAGGTCACGGTGTCAAGAAATACCATTTCTTCGTTTAGACAAAGATTCTCTCAAAAAGGTTTGTTTAGAGATTCAGGGCAATCATGAGGATGATCTTGACATCCACGATGCATTTGAGAATCAAGAGATATTTAATCTTGCCAATGGTTCCCCTGGAGCATTTCTTAAGCACCTAAAAGCATGGAGAGACATGCCAGAGCCCCTATGGCCACGACTCAATACTCTCCCAAGCAACTCGTTAGAGGCATTAGCTTTGGCAAGAGATTTAACAGAATGCCTTGATGGAGAACAACAACTATGGCTAATTGATTGGTTGCAAAATCACATTTGGCTTCAGACTAATGATCCTAAAATATTAAAAAGACTCGAGAGACTTAGATCACAACTACTTGCTTTTGTACAACCAAGAATTGCATGGGAAATTACTTTAATTGAATTAATGAATAGTAATTAGGCACTGGCTCGTTCTTCTCTTGCTCTTGCAAGCACATCACGAAAGTCTTGAATCTGACCACCGGTAGGAAGTTCAAGACAATACCCTGCACCATAAACAGTTTTAATAAAGCGTGGTTTACGAGGATCTGGCTCCAATTTGGTTCTCAAATGACGAACATGTACTCGTATAGTCTCAATATCATCATCTGGCTCATAGCCCCAAACCTCTTTAAGTATTAAAGAAGGTGCAACAGTTTGTCCGTGTCTTTGCAGTAAGCAATGAAGCAATTCAAATTCTAAATGTGTCAACCTAACTGGACCATCAAACCAAATAGCTTCAAACCTTTCGGGAACAAGTGTCAAAGGACCATAATTAAGTATCTCTTGATGGCTACTACTTGAACCTAATGGTGCTCGATCAGTCCTTCTCAATAGAGCTTTCACCCTGACCTGCAACTCTTCAAGATCAAAGGGCTTAGTCAAGTAATCATCTGCACCAGAATTAAAGCCACTTACTTTGTCTTTAGTTCCTCCTAAAGCCGTAAGCATCAAAATTGGGATACCTGAAGTTCTTTCATCTCGTCGCAAACGTTGACACAACGTCAAACCATCTACGTTTGGCAACATCAAGTCAAGAATAATTAGATCAGGTGAGTATTGAAGTGCAAGTGCCTGTCCCTTGATCCCATCTTCTGCACGCTGAACATCAAAACCACCATGCTCTAAATGGCCTCCGACCAAATCACGCATATCCTTGTCATCTTCGATCAGCAAAATGCAAGGCTTCATTAGATCGGAGTCCGGGAGGAATAGATAACCAGCTAAGTGCTGTTAATTAACTTTTGACAGATTCTCTCAAGATTTGTGTTGAAGTGCAGAATTGGGTTTAGGTCAGAAGCTTTGAGTAAACAAGCTCAAAAACAAGTCATTGCAAGCATTTTACCTGAAAAACAATAACCTAGGGGACCTGCTGTCTTTAGAAAGTCTTCCAATTCTGTCCATGCTCTGTTGTGGATTCCATCATGTAACCATAAAGAATCACCGCAAGAAGCGGTGATTCTTTAAAACTCCCCGGGCGGGATTCGAACCTGCGACCAATCGATTAACAGTCGACCGCTCTACCGCTGAGCTACCGAGGAATGCACGTGGTAGAACCTACCGTTCATACCCTCCGACCCGCAAGTGGCTTTATACGCTTTAGTAGTAGATGACCAGCAGACCATTCGGTTACACGTCCCCTTTCCATCCTTGCAGCACCGTCTGCATAGTTCAATTCATCAAGCCGATGGGTAATCCAAAGAGCTGTGATTGGATCGTGAGAACGATTGCAAAGCTCTTTAACTATTTTTAAGACTATTCCTTGACTAAATGGATCCAAAAGAGCTGTTGGCTCATCCAAAAGCAACAACTTTGCCTCACTAACCAATGCACCAGCCAAGGCAAGTCTCTGTTTTTGACCTCCACTAAGAGTATGGATTGGCCTTGACTCCATTCCTCCCAGACCTACTTGTTCTAGTGCTAATTGAATTCGCTTAAGACGTTGGTCTAATGTCAAATCTCTTGGGAGGCTAAGCAGCAAATCACTGCCGCAAGTAGGTAAAAGCAATTGATGGTCTGGATTTTGAAACATCAAAGCAGGTTTGATCTTGCAACAAATATGTCCATGCTGAGCAGTAATCATTCCACTAATCAAACGAAACAAAGTGCTTTTACCGCTGCCATTACTTCCAACAAGCATCCAAAGGCCTGGACCTGGCACAGAAAAACTACAGTTATCTAATGCTTTAGTTCCACAAGGCCAAGAAAAACTGACCTTATCCAGGACCAAATCCGAGCCATCAGGTTTATTTTCTTCCCAAGGTTTATAACTTTCCATCAATCAAAATTCAACAGAAAATCCTGGCCGTTTACTTCCTCCTGTAGCAGCTGTTTTTTCATAAATTTGTACTGCTAATAAATCTTCTACCAAAACGGTAACTTTCTTATCTTCAACCTTTTCACAAGTTAGTTCCAAAAGACGAGGATGCCCCTTTTCAAGACATTGCCTGACTTTTTGATAAAGAGCCTCAGCATCAGACAATTTTTTGCGCTGAACCGACAAAGGTAAAGGGCTCAACTTAAGTGCGAGCTCAATGATGTACACAGGCGAGTAAAAATAGAACAAATACATTCTGGCCAATCAAGCCTAAAACTCTTAGAGACTTATCGATTGGAAAAGATTTACAACGTGATCGCATTTACTCCAAATCACTTCCCATTCATCCCCCGTATCGCCTTAAAGAAATTGTTTTCATAAGACCTAAGCAAAATTTAAGTGCGAATAAGGCCGCATTATTCCTCCACAGCCAAATGATTTGTTGCCCAGGGACAAGAAGATCCAATGTACTCGAACTCCTTAGTTTTTTCTCTTGGTTTCAAGCTATGGTTGACCTGTTGTGGCAATAACGAAGTGGCTCTGCATTGATTTGTAGCAGCCGAATGCTTCGTGAATTGTCGTTATCCCAAAGGGAGGAGGTGTCCATGAGTCACAGTTGTTCGATGCAGGGTCTGCTGATCGCGGAGAACGCCGTCTGATTTCGGCGCCTATCCAATGGATCTAACGGTTCCGTGCCATAGCGGGCCCGACGAGAGCCCCCAACCTCAAAAAGGTTGGGGGCATTGTTTTTTGAAAGTTTGACCCCCCTAATATTTGACCCTCCCAATAAATTAATAGCCCTGACAACCAACATATGTTTTATAAACTTAAATAAGAAATAGCCGCTAATAGCAAACAAAGTCTTACAAGCTTTATCAAGTCTCAATACATAGTCTTTCTGAAAAGTTATATCCATATCAGGACTAAATAACCAATATCAAACAAAATCAAACAATCTCATATTTCTTAAATTTTTAACAGATTTTTTTAAACACATTCTGGTCAAGATTCAAGAGACATGTTCCGCTAAAAAGGTCATTAGTGTATCTGGCACATCAAGATGTGCCGAATGAGACAACAAGGAT
>QCRX01000018.1 GCA_003209275.1 Prochlorococcus sp. AG-463-P14 | reverse complement strand
CCCCATGAGGGACAAGCATAAACTCTTGAAAGTCAAGATTATTAGCTGCGTGTGCACCACCATTAATTACATTCATTAATGGCACAGGCAGAAGAGAAGCCATTGGCCCACCTAAGTAACGATAAAGAGGCAATCCCAATCCATTGGCTGCCGCACGTGCTGTTGCAATACTCACAGCAAGCATGGAATTCGCCCCAAGTCCTGATTTATTAGGAGTTCCATCTAGCTCCTTCATAGAACCATCAACAGTCGCTTGATCCAGGGAAGACAATCCACACAAAGAAGGAGCAATACGTTCTTCAATGTTGGAAACTGCTTGAACCACTCCCTTACCCATATAACGCTTCCCACCATCTCTCATTTCATGAGCTTCATGAGCACCAGTACTTGCTCCACTAGGGACTATTGCTCTTCCAATAGCACCACCTTCAAGCAACACTTCTGCTTCAACAGTTGGGTTACCTCGGGAGTCCAAAACCTCCCTAGCGACGATAGTGTCAATAACTAAATCAAGAGAATCGATCACGTTGGAGAGTCAGTCTTGTTGAGATCCTATGAGTGACTTGATCAAATAGCTCTGTGATGTTTGGCACTCCTGCTATTTCAAAAGCTGATAACTTGCAAATCTGGACGCAGAATAAGAAGAGTTGTGCAATTCCCAAAGGATCGCGAACCATGCGAATACTGCACACAATGCTGCGCGTAGGAGATCTTGATAAATCAATCAAGTTCTATACAGAAGTTCTTGGCATGCAACTTTTGCGCCGCAAGGACTATCCATCAGGACGATTCACTCTTGCTTTTGTTGGATATGGACTAGAGGTAGACACAACTGTCATTGAATTAACTCATAATTGGGATCAAACCCATTACGAGCTTGGGGAAGGTTATGGTCACATCGCATTAGGCGTAGAAAATATTTATTCAACCTGTCTTGCAATCACCACTAAAGGTGGTCTTGTTATTAGGGAACCAGGACCAATGAAACACGGCAAGACATTGATCGCCTTTGTGCAAGACCCAGATGGCTACAAAATAGAACTGATCGAAGAGAAATCTCGCGATTGTGCTTCCTAAAAACCATGTCTTTTGAGACCAATCAACCTTCCATATCACAAGGAAGCCTAACAACAAATCCAGATCTATTTAGTGATGATGCCTGGAATCTTTTGCTAGGGAGCCAAGAGATTGCTCGCAGGTGGAGGCATCAAAATCTAGACATTGAGCACCTTCTCTATGAACTTTTCAGTGAAAATACTTATGCACATATTATCAAAGCTCTTTCAATAAATAATTCTCAAGTTCTTGACCAACTAGAGAACTTTCTTGCTGAACAAACAATTTCCCGTGAAGATGAACTTTTTGTTGGTGATGATCTTGAAGAGCTTCTTGAGCAAGCAAATCTTTTCCGAAAGCGTTGGGGATCTCGTTCAATAGACGTATCCCATCTTCTTATTGCTTTTGGTAGAGATAAAAGAATTGGAGCTGACCTCTTTGAACAAGCAGGTCTTCCTAGTGAAAAATTGGAGGCTGAATTAATGCGACTACCTCCTACAAGTACTAGACGAC
Source organism: Prochlorococcus sp. AG-463-P14 (assembly GCA_003209275.1). Taxonomy (GTDB): domain Bacteria; phylum Cyanobacteriota; class Cyanobacteriia; order PCC-6307; family Cyanobiaceae; genus AG-463-P14. Next base: position 20,428 of record QCRX01000018.1, on the reverse strand, counting down.
AAGAAGAGAAAACATCTCAAAAATCTATAGGCAAGTCTCAAACATCTTCTTCTATGCCGAATATCTCCCAGAAAGTCTCATCAAAGCAATCTAGTAATTCAAAATCACTGATTGAAGAAGACTCTTTGCAACTTCAACAAGAGCCAAAAGCACTGGAAGCCTACGGGAGAGATCTCACTGCAGCTGCATATGCAGGGGAACTAGATCCAGTAATTGGTAGAGATCCTGAAATCCGTAGTTTAATAAAAGTTCTTTCTCGTAGAGGGAAAAATAACCCTGTACTCATAGGTGCGCCAGGAGTTGGCAAAACTGCTATTGCAGAATTACTGGCTCAACGAATAGTTGAGGGAGAAGTTCCAGACTCTCTAAAAGGAATGAGACTTATATCGCTTGACCTGGGGGCCTTAATTGCTGGTGCCAAATTCCGAGGTCAATTTGAAGAGAGATTCCGTTCAGTATTAGCAGAAGTAAGCAATCCAGATTCAGGAGTTGTTCTTTTCATAGATGAACTACATACCGTTATAAGCACTGATCGTTCAAGCGCAGATGCGGGCAGCTTGCTAAAACCTGTTCTTGCAAGAGGTGATTTGCGTTGCATCGGTGCTACCACTCCAGAGAACTTCCAACGAACTATTGAAAAAGATCAAGCTCTGAATAGGCGCTTTCAACAGGTCTATATAAAAGAACCAAATCTGGCATTAAGTATTGAGATCCTCAGAGGGCTGAAAGAAAGATATGAGCTTCATCACGGCGTAACCATCACAGATGAGGCTGTGATAACTGCAAATCGCTTAGCAGAGCGCTACATAAGTGATCGCTGTCTACCTGACAAAGCTATCGACCTTATTGACGAAGCCGCAGCTCAATTAAAAATGGAGGTAACTTCTAAACCTCAAATCATTGAAGAGGCAGAAGCAGAGCTCAAACGACTTGAGGTTGAATTATTAGCAACCGAACCCAGGCCAGAAGATTATCTACTTCAACTGCAGGACCAAAGGGATTGCGCATCAGAACTTTTATCTGATCTACTCAATAAATGGGAGAGCGAGCGAGCCCAACTCAGGGAACTTCAACAACTCCACCAGGAAGACGAAGATCTCAGGAATGCAATCGCCGATGCCGAACGCATAGGCGATCTGGAAGAAGCAGCAAGACTGAAATATGACCAATTGCATTCTTTACAACAACGAAAAACAGAGTTAGAAGAATGCCTAACGACTGCTCAAGCTTCAGGGGAAGCACTCTTAAGAGAACAAGTTGAAGCAGAAGATGTTGCTGATGTCGTAGCTCGTTGGACCGGAATTCCGGTCCAACGAGTTCTAGCTGGAGAGAGACAAAAACTCCTAAACCTAGAGAACGAGTTAACAGAAAGAGTAGTAGGTCAACCAGAAGCAGTCCGGGCTGTTGCAGCAGCAATAAGGCGAGCAAGAGCAGGGATGAAAGATCCCCGGCGCCCAGTGGGATCCTTCCTCTTCCTAGGTCCAACTGGCGTAGGGAAGACAGAACTCGCGAAAGCTCTTGCAGCCTCACTATTCGACGAAGAGGAAGCACTCGTAAGACTCGACATGAGTGAATTCATGGAGCGGAATGCCGTAGCTCGTCTCCTAGGCGCACCACCTGGATACGTGGGGTACGAAGAAGGAGGTCAATTAACTGAAGCAGTACGCCGTCGTCCTTATGCAGTTTTACTTCTTGATGAAATCGAGAAAGCACACCCAGATGTCTTTAATGTTCTCCTGCAAGTCCTAGACGATGGTCGTCTAACTGACTCGCAAGGACGAACAGTGAATTTTTGTCATACCGTCATTGTCATGACAAGTAATTTGGCAAGCAGAGCCATACTGGATAGTTCAAAACTTTTACAAAAAGAAGACAATGAAGCTGACAATCTTGATGACGAACTTTCCAAAGAAATCGATCAAGCGCTCTCACATAGATTCCGGCCTGAATTCCTAAATCGAATAGATGAAATTATTAAATTCCGCCCTCTAAAGGCTGGTGACCTTGAACAAATTGTTCGTCTTCAATTAAATGAACTCGCTAATCTTCTTGAAGAACAAGGACTTGAACTACGAGTTGACGCTGCAACAATTGAAGTGCTTGCTTCAGAGGGCTATGAACCTGAATATGGAGCTAGGCCTTTAAAACGTGTTATACGCCGATACCTGGAAAACCCTCTCGCTACTGAACTGTTAGAGGAAAAATTCAAAGGCTTTTGTGCTGTGCGTGTTAAACCTGGTATCCAAGGGTCAGAATTACTACTATTTTCTGCAGAGAACTAACGAATCAAATATCCGTTAGGTTCTAAGTTTTAAAGCCGTACTTCAACAGTAAAAAGAACATTCAGCCTTAGTTTCCGTGACATCACCACCATCAGAAGAAACCACAGAGTCAGTAAAATCCTCAGTAGAGGAATCCATTAAGGAAGAACCTGCTCGAAAGAGCGGGTTTATCCCTTCAACCTTGGATGAGCTCAAACTAGTTGTCTGGCCAAGTCGCCAACAACTATTCAGCGAATCCATTGCGGTGATTCTTATGGTCACACTCTCAGCAGCAGCAATTGCAGCAGTAAGTCGCTTTTACAGCTGGGGCGCATCTCAAGTGTTTCGATGAATAAATAAGATTCAACGAGACACCATTTCCTTTCACCCTCAAAATATTCAACACGTGACAGAGTTCGATTCAATCCAAAAAAACACTCCAGAGGTGATGGATCTCCCTTCACCAAAGGAAGGGCAAGAAGATGGAGGGATACCCCACACTGCAATAGCAGCAAAAACAACCATTGCTCGCTGGTATGCAATTCAAGTTGCTTCTAGTTGCGAAAAAAAAGTCAAAGCAACTCTTGAACAAAGAGCTGTAACTTTAGGCGTAAGCAACAGGATTCTCGAAATAGAGATCCCACAAACTCCTGCCGTAAAACTAAAGAAAGATGGCAGCCGTCAGTCCACAGAGGAAAAAGTTTTTCCTGGCTACGTTCTTGTTCGAATGGTTCTTGATGAAGACACAATGATGGCGGTAAGAAGCACCCCCAATGTGATCAACTTTGTTGGTGCTGAGGATCGAAGAGCTACTGGTAAAGCCAGAGGTCACATAAAACCTAGACCTTTAAGTCGACAAGAAGTTGATCGGATTTTCAAACGAGCAGCAGAAAAGAAAACCGTTGTCAAATTGGATCTAGCAGAAGGAGATCAGATTGTTGTTACTGCAGGACCTTTCAAAGACTTCCAGGGAGAAGTAATCGAAGTCTCAGGAGAAAGAAGCAAATTAAAAGCCCTTCTTTCAATCTTTGGCAGAGAAACACCCGTTGAACTCGAATTTTCCCAAATCACCAAGCAGAACTGAACAAATGGCGGCCGTCTCACTGCGGAGGGCGGCCTTAGAGGTAGGGTTGGCAACCTCACCACGCTTAGCCTCACTCCTGAGGCAGGCAATCCGCAGACTTCCAACTCCACTCGCCGATGGCTAAGAAAATAGTAGCTGTGATCAAGCTGGCACTCCAGGCCGGCAAAGCAAATCCCGCACCACCTGTTGGTCCAGCACTGGGCCAACATGGTGTAAATATCATGGCGTTCTGCAAGGAATACAACGCAAGAACGCAAGACAAAGCAGGCTTTGTAATTCCTGTAGAAATTTCTGTTTTTGAAGACAGAAGCTTCACTTTCATTACTAAGACTCCTCCAGCGTCTGTGCTGATTACCAAAGCAGCCGGAATCGACAAAGGTTCTGGAGAATCAGCAAAAGGACAAGCGGGTAGTATTACTCGTTCACAACTTGAAGAAATCGCCAAGACCAAATTGCCTGATCTCAATTGCACAAGCGTTGAATCAGCAATGAAGGTCATCGAAGGTACTGCCCGGAATATGGGCGTATCAATTAGTGAATGATTCTCAACATGAGTCTCAATCACTAAGCCTCTCATCAAACCTTTTATGGGGGAGACCTTTTATGTCGTATGTACCCCAATTTCATTATGACAAAACCTTCCAAACGAATAGCTGATCTTTCTTCCAAGATTGAAGATCGAGCCTATGAACCCCTTGATGCAATAAAACTCGTCAAAGAAACGGCCACTGCAAAGTTTGATGAAACTATCGAAGCTCATATTCGCTTAGGCATTGACCCGAAATACACAGACCAACAATTGCGCACCACAGTTGCGCTTCCTCAAGGAACAGGTCAGTCAGTGAGAATTGCCGTAATTGCTCGTGGGGAGAAAGTTGCGGAAGCTAAATCAGCTGGTGCAGAATTAGCCGGGGATGATGATTTAGTAGAAAGCATCAACAAGGGGGAGATGAATTTTGATCTCTTAATTGCTTCTCCTGACATGATGCCTAAAGTCGCAAAACTCGGGAGAGTTCTTGGTCCCAGAGGTCTTATGCCAAATCCCAAGGCAGGCACAGTCACTACAGATTTGGTTGGAGCAATACAAGAATTCAAAGCAGGAAAGCTCGAATTTCGAGCCGACCGTGCAGGAATCGTCCATGTGCGTTTTGGTAAAGCCAGCTTTTCTGCAGATGCTCTCCTTGAAAATCTCAAGACTCTTCAAGAAACAATCGATCGCAACAAACCCAGTGGTGCAAAAGGCCGATACTGGAAAAGTCTGTTTGTGACATCAACTATGGGCCCTTCTGTGGAGGTTGATATAAATGCACTTCAAGAGATAGAACAAGAAAGTTAAGACCCCATTGATGTATCTTTGTTAAATGGCGAAAGCCTAAGGGCATGCGCCCGGCCAAAGACAGCAGGTTTTAACTGAGTTAGTGCGATTTGCACAAATTTGGTTCTTAATAAACCCTGCCGAGGCAAAGCAACGATTTTCCATAAAGGATTAGATCGGAAGCAGCCTCACAACTCTCTCCAACTCAGAGAGTTCATAATCGGCCACATGTCCTGCTTCTTCCCCCGATCCAATCCCTATGGGCCGCACGCTGGAGAACAAAAAACAGATCGTCGAAGATCTAAAAGGGCTTCTCGGCGAGGCCGAGATGGCATTAGTCCTGGACTATCAGGGCTTATCTATCAAGGAAATGTCTGATTTGCGGGCACGCCTGCAATCAAGCAATGGCGTCTGCAAGGTGACTAAAAACACCTTAATGCGCCAGGCTATTGATGGAAATGATGCCTGGACGAGTCTTGAATCCCTTCTTAGTGGCACTAATGCATTCGTTCTAATCAAGGGTGATGTTGGTAGTGCTGTTAAGGCAGTTCAATCATTTCAGAAAGACACCAAAAAATCCGAAACGAAAGGAGGCTTGTTTGAAGGCAAGCTCCTAACCCAGGATGAGATCAAGGCAATTGCAAGTCTCCCTACTAAGGAAGTACTCATGGCCAAGATCGCTGGTGCTGTAAATGCCTTGACAACAAAAGTTGCTGTTGGAATTAACGAAGTTCCTAGTGGTCTTGCTAGATCCCTACAGCAACACGCTGATAGCGGCGAAAACTAACCTTCTTCGACTCAACTTTTTCTCTCTAAATTAGTTGCTTAATCACAACCATGTCTGCAAAAACCGACGAGATTCTTGATTCACTCAAGAGTCTTTCTCTACTCGAAGCTTCTGAGCTAGTAAAGCAAATTGAAGAAACTTTTGGTGTTTCTGCCGCAGCCTCCGCAGGCGTTGTAATGGCCGCACCAGGTGCTGCCGCAGGCGGTGGAGGAGGAGAAGCAGCCGAAGAAAAAAGCGAATTTGATGTTGTGCTGGAAAGTTTTGAAGCTTCCGCCAAAATCAAAGTTCTCAAAGCAGTTCGAGAAGCTACTGGACTCGGGCTTGGAGATGCAAAAGCAATGGTTGAGGCTGCTCCAAAAACCATCAAAGAAGCCATGGCCAAAGAAGACGCTGAAGCCCTCAAAAAATCCATTGAGGAAGCTGGCGGCAAGGTCACACTTAAGTAAGTTCTCCAAGCTGAAACCATCAGTTTTGTTTTGATTTAAATAAAAGGCCTGTCCTAATTTTGAGGTCCTTTATTTGAATCAAGACAAGTAAAAAGCCCTGCCATCAACAGGGCTTTAAAGGTGAAACTTCCTCAGGAGTCTGTCCTTGTTTCGACCCTGAATGGAAGTATCTTCACCCCTCACACAAATCAACTTTATATAAATTTCTGAGTTTTTCGGTCAAGTCAAGGGGCGCTCCTATAACTGGCCTACCTTGAATGACTGGCTGATAAAAGAAAATATTAATTATCTTCAGCTAGAAAAAACCAAGAAGTCTTCACAAGCCTGATACTTTCAGACAAAATTATTCTTCTGTTCTTTTAATTATTTAGAGGAGAATTGTTGAATGAGTCATCCCCGTGGTCGAGTAATAGCTGCTGCAACTGATGGAGCATGCAGTGGGAACCCGGGCCCTGGGGGATGGGGAGCTCTTATCCGATTTGAGGATGGAAGTGTTGAAGAACTTGGCGGTCATGAACCAAGAACAACCAACAACCGAATGGAACTCAAAGCTGCTCTAGTTATATTGCAACGCTTAAAAAACCTACCTCGTCATCCAACACTAACTCTCCGAACAGATAGTAAATATCTCATTGATGGTTTAAATCAATGGATGAATGGATGGAAGCGAAAAGGTTGGCTAACTAGTTCAGGCAAACCTGTTCTGAATCAAGACCTATGGCAAGCCCTTGATCAAGCTCAACTAGATGATGTCTCTCTCGAATACGTAAAAGGACATAGCGGTGATCCAGATAATGATCGGGTCGACGAGATTGCAGTTTGCTTTTCAAAAGGAAAATACATAAATCTGCAATCAGCACAGACCTCCTACTTCGCTAAAGATTCAATAAAGACAGCATCAGACGATACATCAATAAATATCGACGAATCAGCTCCACCTGAACTTCAACGACTACTTTCTAGACTAGAGATCGCAAATAAATTTGCCACAGAAGGATATGGACTAACCCTCACCGAGCTTTCTCAATTAATTGAACAGCCTATTGAAACAATTGAAAAGAAGAAAAAAGCTTGGCAATGGCGTGATTGGAGTATTGAACCAATTAAAAATTCTCGATGGAGACTACGCCAATTAAAACAAAGCTTGCCAATCAAAAAAAAAGCAAAAGATGACTAGCAAAGTAAAATTTTCTTTAAGCGGGAGTCTCTACCAGTATCTACTTGGGAACATGCTTTCTCAAGATGAAGGGCTCGATGCCGAACAAGTAACGCAAATAGCCCTCGGCACTCTTGCTCAAATCTCAAAAAATCGAAAGTCACTCTCCATAGCATGGCTTCTTAGAAGATTGGCATTAGATCTTCAACGCGAAGATGAAAGACTTAAGCAAAGACTATTTGGTTGTGACTTCAAAAATCCTGTCGGACTAGCAGCAGGCTTCGACAAAAATGGAATCGCTGCAGGCATTTGGGATTGCTTTGGGTTTGGCTTTGCTGAGCTTGGCACAGTTACTTTCCACCCTCAGGAAGGTAATCCTCGTCCAAGACTGTTTCGTCTAGCTGCTGAAGAGGCAGCTTTAAACAGGATGGGATTCAATAACAAAGGGGCAGAAGCAATGCGAGACACTCTTGAAAAGCAAGCTATTAATCCTCCTGGAGAAAGGCCTGCAATACTCGGATTGAATTTTGGAAAATCTAAAATTACCAATATTCAAGAAGCCCCCGAGGATTATGCCTCATCTCTTTCAATACTTATCCCATTAGCAGACTATGTAGTAATTAATGTAAGCTCCCCAAATACCCCTGGCCTTAGAGATTTACAAGATTCAAAACAATTAGAGAAGCTTATTCAACGCCTAAAAAAATTAAAAGGTTGCCCTCCATTACTTGTAAAAATCGCACCAGATCTAGACAATATTTCCATTACAAACCTAGCGAAGGTAGCTTATGAAGAAGAGTTGGCTGGGATAATTGCTGTCAATACAAGCATTGATAGATTTGGTTTAGAGAATAGAGTGATACTGCAATCTGGGCTTACTCTTCAAGAGGAGTCAGGTGGGCTTAGTGGTGCACCACTTCGCGAAAGAGCTCTGGAGGTAATACGCCTACTTAAAGTAACCACTGAAAATAAGTTGACTCTTATTGGAGTAGGCGGTATCAACTCTCCAAAAGTTGCCTGGGAAAGAATTACCGCTGGTGCATCACTATTACAGCTATACACGGGCTGGGTTTTCCAAGGTCCTGAATTAGTGCCACTCATTCTTGAAGGACTTCTTTCTCAATTAGAGCGACATGGTTTCCGTAATATCTCAGACGCCGTTGGCAGTGAAGTTCCATGGGTATAACGAACAGAATCTCTTTTCGTCATAGACACTCCACTAAAAGGATCCCTCAGTGATGACTTGCTTTCTAGAGTTTCCTTTAGCAACAGAGAATTTCCAGAATCTATGGGAATCAGCCAAGTGAACTTAATCCCTCCACGTCATGGCGGAAATATTAGAGAAGAAGCACGACGTATAGGTGTGCGCACCGAACAACTTTTAGACGCAAGTGCATCCATCGTGCCATTCACCCCTCCGAGAGCCATTCATAATTGTCTCGTGCAGACTCTTAGTAATAACTCATTAAGACATTATCCAGACTCAACACATTTAAGATTTCGTGAAGCCATTAGCAATTGGCATAAGGTTCCCCCAGATATGGTTTTACCTGGGAATGGTGCATCAGAGCTTTTTACTTGGGCAGCACGTTATGCCGCAACTAAAGGCCTCAACGGATTGCCTTCCCCAGGATTTGCAGACTATGTAAGAGCATTGGAATGCTGGAATGCCTCCTATCGTCATCTGCCACTCCCGTTAACTTGGAATACTGAGGTTCCTCAAGCTTTTCCGTTATCTCCAACAACTGATGTCCTCTGGATAACTAACCCTCACAATCCCACTGGGCAACTATGGAGCAAGAAGTCGATAGAGCCTCTTATTAACAATCATGCCTTTGTTATCTGCGATGAAGCATTCATACCCTTAGTCCCTAATGGCGAAAGAGAGTCGCTAATCCCTCTGGTGAGCAAATATTCCAATCTCATTGTCATACGCAGTTTAACAAAGTTATTTGCCTTGCCTGGGTTACGACTTGGTTATGCAATTGGCTCGCCTCAAATCTTGGAAACCTGGAGCAAATGTAGAGATCCATGGCCATTAAATGCTCTAGCAATAGCTGCAGGGACAAAACTTATGAGTGATGGGTCTGGCTTGGATCGTTGGATAACAAGAGTCCAACGATGGGTTTCCAAAGAAGGAGCTTGGTTGCATACCCAATTAGAAAAAATTCCTGAAATTACTCCTCTTCCATCCTCAACAAATTTCCTTTTAATTAAAAGCAATTCCTCTCTCATCTACTTACGTGAGAAGATTGCAAAAAAAAATATTTTACTTAGAGACTGTCGATCTTTTGTAGAGCTTGGAGAATCCTACTTAAGGATTAGTCTTCAAACAAGGAGAGATAATCAAAGAATTATCAAAGCCTTACGAGAAAACATCAAATAACCTTATGGAGTATTTCAACAATTTTCTTTTCTGGTTCTATCACTGAAAGTTGTCTCATCCCTCTTTCCATCTCAAGAAGCAGATCAGGCTCTAGAACGTCTCTTTTAATTCGATTACTTAGCAATCTGATCACAACCTTTCGAAGAACTTCTTGTTGAGATTCATTTTGATGAACTATGACAGCAGCACCAAGAGCAGCCGCACAGGCTGCATTCAAATCTTGATGCCTATCTGTTGCGTAAGGATATGGGATCAAAACTGCTGGCGTAGCACACACAGCTAATTCGCTCAAAGAACTCGCTCCTGCTCTGCTAATAGCAAGGTCAGCATTTTGGAGCAAGCCAGGCATTTCATCAGAAAAGGGTGTTTCGACAAAATTGCAATGATGTAATAGCTCTAATCCAGGATCATTTTTCCCTGTGAGATGAACAACTCGACACCCAATTTGAAGTAATTCCGGAACAATTTCCCGAACCATTACATTCAGCCCTATAGAACCCTGACTACCTCCCATCACGACAATTAATGGTCCAGAGCCCACAGGGACCCAATCAGGCAATGGCTGCGGGGTCAGGAAAGAGGATCTAACAGGAGTTCCGGTGAATAACGTTTTAGAGCCACTTAAGAATTTTTTATCAACAGGCAATCCCAGTGCAATTACTTCACATAATCGACTCAACAAACGTGTGACACGGCCAGGTACAGAGTTAGATTCATGGAGTACTACTGGTAAGCGACAACATTTAGCCGCAAGAATCACCGGAGCAGAGATATATCCACCTGTGGTAAAAACAATCTGAATACGTTGTCTTCTAAGTAAACGCAAAACCTTAAAGGTAGAAGTAAGCAACTGGAAAAACCGCAAAATTTTGTTCAAAAAGCTCCCTTGCAATCCCCCTACTCTTAAGGTTGAAAGGGGATAGCATTTCGGAACAAGTTCTGTCTCCAAACGGTCTGGAACCCCTAGCCAACTAACTTTCCAAGATTTTGGCAAGGCTTCAGCAACTGCAAGTGCAGGATAAATATGTCCACCTGTTCCGCTAGCGGCGATCAGAAGCCGAGGCATAAGTACGAGCCACTCAAGATGTTGACGTCTAAATTATCGAGATTACTACCAAGTCTAAAGTGCAAAATTTACTCAGAGTTATTCTCAGTGCAGCATTTCTTGTTAGTTCAATACCTTCCAAGCCAGTAATTGCGCAAGATGTAGCAGCTGAAAATCTAAGTCGCCAACTTCAGAAAGCTCTAAACAACGCTAAGGGTGCAAATTTTAGTTTCCTTAAATCAAAGGACTATGCTGCAAATCTAAGAAATCGACATAACAGATTCTTATCAAGGTTCCCTAACGCAAAATGGATTATTCGTCCTTCTCTTCCTCTTCAGGATGGGCGCACAGCATTAGAGATCCTTGTAACAGGAAATCAAGTATCTAATAATCAAGAATACTCATTAGAAGCCAAGCAAAAATTAGCACTCAATACTGATGGCTCAAAAATTATCGGTGAAGAGCTAATTAGTGAATATTCAATACTAAGAACCAATAAAAATCAGCTGCCAATGACTTTCTCTATCCCAGATGAGGTACTTACTGGCACTCGTTACGACATTGACTTGATTTTTGATGACCCCCTTGGAGATGCAATCATAGCGGGAGGATTAATTAATCTTAGTCCTCAACAAATTTTAAGCAAAGAAAGCCCGCATATAGAACTTGAACCTATGGGAGGAGGAGGTCTATTTAAATCCGTAACAGCACCTATAAATCCTGGCACTCAAGTTTGGTCTGGTTTAATTGCACATCCAGATGGTCTAATTTCTATTACGAAGAGAGTCAATATTGTTGCCAATAATTCTCAAATAACTAACTAGCTTGAATCATCTGATCATTAGAGATAGCTCTAGCAAAGAAATATTCAGGCAAATCAATTTACAACTTGCCTCAATATTTCTATCGCTAATTCCTACAACTAATCGTCAAGAGCTGCAACACCAGGAAGAACCTTCCCTTCTAAAAGCTCAAGACTCGCACCACCTCCGGTCGAGATATGAGACATCTTCTCTGCAAGGCCAGCCTTCTCAACTGCAGCAACTGAATCACCACCTCCGATAATTGTGCAACAACCTTTACCGCCCAAATCAGCGAGAGTATTAGCGATGGCATTAGTCCCATAAGCAAATTTGTCAAATTCGAACACTCCCATTGGTCCATTCCAAATAACAGTTTGACAATCAGCCAAAGCCTCTTGAAAAACTTTTACAGATTCAGGGCCTATATCTAACCCCATCCATCCATCAGGGATCTCATCTATTGAGGCAATTTGACTATTCGCCTCAGGAGCAAAGTTATCTGCAAGAACCACATCTGTGGGCAATAACAACTGAACACCTTTGGCTTTGGCTTTTATCTCTAAAGCTTTAGCTAATTCAAGCTTGTCTTCTTCAACCAAACTCTTTCCGACAGACAAACCTCGCGCCTTGTAGAAAGTAAAGATCATGCCACCGCCAATTAAAACCTTGTCACATTTATCAAGCAAAGATTCAAGAACTCCGATTTTGCTACTGACTTTGGACCCCCCAACAATTGCGGCCAAAGGTCTTTTAGGTTCGTCAATAGCTCCTTGTAAGTATTGAAGTTCTTTCTCCATTAAATGGCCAGCAACACTAGGACTCAAAAACTTCGTAACTCCCTCTGTAGAAGCATGTGCCCTATGAGCCGCCCCAAAGGCATCATTTACATAAACCTCAGCTAGCGCGGCTAATTTCCTAGAGAAATCGCCATCATTTTTCTCCTCCTCTGAATAAAAACGCACATTTTCCAATAACACCAAATCCCCTTCACCTAAAGCATTGACTTTGGTTTCAGCATCTTCGCCAATACAACTTTCAGTTTTAACAACTGTTTTGCCTAACAATTCACTTAATCTCTTAGCAACAGGGCCAAGTCGCATGGTCTCATTCACTTGACCCTTAGGACGTCCAAAATGAGCAGCAAGAATCACTCTTGCATTCTTGCCAACGAGATAATTAATTGTTGGGAGAGCGGCTCTAATTCGTGTGTCGTCGGTGATCACGCCCTCATCATTCAAAGGAACGTTGAAATCAACTCGCACCAACACACGCTTGCCGCGTAGGTCCTCTGCGCTGAGACTAGACAGGGAACGCTTCGCCATGGTGTGCCTTAAGTGTTAAAACGGGCTGAGATTAACCCTTGACTTGCATTTTTGGCTTGTTTTGAAGCCAGATAAATTCCAACCATTCGAACTACGGTCCCTATAAGCCCAGTCAGGGCCTGGAATTAGATGTTCGGGGCCAATATTTTCTCAATAGAGAGAAACAAACAAGCTTTAGAAACAGCAAAGAAAGCTCTTGCTTTTGATCTGAGCAACAAAACCATTCTCTTCATATCCTTTCAGTCCAAGTACCTAGATCCTCGCTCAGAGGCACAATCCCCTAATTTACTTAGGAAAGCTTTAAATGGAATAGAACAGGCAATTCTTACCTTTGATCTAGTTCAAGAGAGATGCCAGCCGATTTTGCAATCAGCCCTATATAGCTAATGAATTCAATTTAGATGTAATTGTTTTAAGGAATCAAAGAATGAACCTGAGCCAAACTTCTAACTTCATCACTTCTCAAGTAAGCGTCTCAGCACTTTATCCAATACCAGAAATCCAGTGACTACTCCAGCAATTCAATGGTATCCAGGTCATATTGCCAAAGCAGAAAAACAACTCAGTAAAAATCTAGGAAAAGTAGATCTTGTTATTGAAGTACGTGACGCAAGAATCCCTCTCTCAACTTCTCATCCTCACCTTCAGCAGTGGGTACAAGGTAAGCAACATCTTTTGGTGATCAACCGGCAAGACATGATTAGCCCAGAAGCAAAAAAAATTTGGGATGAATGGTTTCGACATCAAGGTCATTCACCATGGTGGTGTGATGCAAAAGCTGGAACTGGAGTAAAACAAATACTTCAAGCAGCAATTCATGCAGGAGATTTGCTGAATGAAAGAAGACGTTCTCGTGGAATGAAAAATCGACCTGTAAGAGCACTTACTCTGGGCTTCCCAAATGTCGGCAAATCAGCGCTGATAAATAGATTGGTCCGCAAGAGAGTTGTTGAAAGTGCAAGACGTGCAGGTGTAACTCGCACCTTACGCTGGATTCGAATGGGGCAAGATATTGATCTACTTGATGCTCCTGGTGTGCTCCCTCCTCGTCTAGACGATCAAGAGGCTGCATTACGTCTTGCACTTTGTGATGACATTGGTGAGGGTGGGTATGACGTCGAATTAGTAGCTCTTGCATTTGTAAAATTACTTGGTCAATTAGTTGAAAACAATGCCTCAGGAGTTACTTCAAACTTGCTAGAGCATCGCTATGGAATCCAAGTGAAGGGAACTGGAAACGAACAAAAATGGTTAATAACTGTTGCTGAACGCCATACCTCTGGAGATACAAGACGAATGGCACAAAGGTTGCTTGATGACTTTAGGAGAGCCTTCTTAGGTCTAATTTCTCTAGAATTACCCTTATGACCGAACAACTACTAGATCAGTCATTTGGAGAGGGAGAAGGAGAACTATTAAAACTGCATTACCAAAAGCCCTTACCAATGCGCCTAGATCGCTGGCTTGTCAGCCAACGTGCAGAGCAAAGTAGGGCTCGTATACAGAAATTCATCGAAGCAGGTTTTGTTCGAGTAAATGGGATTACTGGTCGAGCAAAAACACCACTTCGAAATGGTGATGAAATTCAATTATGGATTCCACCTCCTGAACCACTCCCCTACCTAAAACCCCAAAGGATGAAGCTGAACGTGCTTTTCGAAGATGAGCACTTAATAGTCATCAACAAACCCGCAGGTCTTACTGTCCACCCTGCTCCTGGGAATAGAGATGGAACATTAGTAAATGGTCTCTTATATCACTGCTCTGATCTTCCAGGCATTAGTGGAAAACTCAGACCAGGTATTGTGCATCGTCTCGACAAAGATACAACTGGTTGCATTGTTATCGCGAAAAGTCAAGAAGCACTTGTGAAGTTGCAGATACAAATTCAAAAGCGAATCGCTGCTCGTAATTATTTAGGGGTAGTCCATGGTGCACTCAACGGAAACGAAGGAATGACTATCGGAGCAATTGGACGGCACCCTATAGATAGAAAAAAATATGCCGTAGTAAGTGATGAGTCAGGCCGATATGCTTGTACTCATTGGAAGGTGGTAGAAAAACTTGGTGATTATTCCCTCTTAAACTTCAAATTGGATACAGGTCGTACTCACCAAATCCGAGTGCATTGTGCTCATATTGGCCACCCAATACTTGGTGATCAAACATATAGTCGATGCCGAAAACTTCCAATGAAACTCTCTGGACAAGTTCTACACGCAATAAAACTAGAGTTAGACCATCCGATCATTGGGAAGCGAATGATCTTTGAAGCCCCTCTTCCCGAAGTCTTTACACAGCTTCTCACACTTTTAAGAAGAAGAAGAGAATAATATTTATCTCACGAAAGGCAATGTTGGGCAGGCCTCTATCAACTTTCGGCTAGTTAAACTCTTGGGAGAATCTAAAAACGTTTTACCAGATCCTTCTTCAACAATTTCTCCTTGCTCTAAAACAATTACTCGATTACAAAAACCAGTAGCAATAGAGAGATCATGCGTCACAAACAAAATTCCCAATCCAAGTTGTTTTTGTAATAACTTCAACAGTGCAAGAATCTCTGCTTGAATTTCTGCATCAAGCATGCTTACACTCTCATCACAAATAAGAATTTTTGGTCTAACACTTAATGCCCTAGCAATTGCCACTCGTTGTTGCTGACCACCTGATAATTCCCGGGGAAAACGATTTTGAAAATCCTCAGGAGGATTAAGACCGACTTGATGGAGTAAGTGACGGGACCTTTGACTAGCTTCAACTTTTGAAGACAACTTGTGGATTAAAAGTGGATCAGCAATAGCTTCTCCAACAGTCATCAACGGATTAAAACAAGCAAGCGGATCTTGAAACACCATTTGCAAGGCGCGGCGAGCATGTTTTAAGGAACTGCCTTGAAGGCTTGCCAAATTGCGGCCTTCAAGGAAAATTTCACCTCCCCTCATAGGGATTAGTCCCATAAGCGCCCGACAAAGAGTGCTTTTCCCACATCCAGATGCCCCAACTACTCCAACACTCTCCCCTGCTCGAAGACAAAAACTAACTTCATTAACAGCCTTAAGCCATTTTCTTCTCCATGGGATGCCACTAAGAGAATGCCAACAACGCAACCTATTAGCTTCTAAAAGTACAGAAGAATCTTTGGTAGAGGGCAAAGAAATAGCTCCTTCTCTTGCCCTTGCCGCACTTACAAGCCTTTTCCCAACATTTGATTGTGGAGAAATCAGCAGTGTTCTAGTTGAACTTGTTTCAACAATCTTTCCTTGATCCAATATGGCCATGCGCTGACACCATCGAGCAGCAAGTGCTAAATCATGACTAATCAATAAAAGCGCGCTACCAAGGTCCCTACAGAGACTCGTCAACTCTCCCATTACCTGGTTGGCCACGCCCACATCCAAGCTAGTTGTGGGCTCATCTGCAATAACTAAAGCAGGGTTTAAAGCAATCGCCAAAGCAATCGCCAAACGTTGCCGCATTCCTCCGCTCAATTCATGAGGGAAAGCATCAAAACGTGAGGTATTTATTCCGACACGCTCAAGTAATTCTTTAGATCGCTCTAGACGCCATGCTGAAGAATTCTCTGGGCGATGTGCTTTCAAAGTATCCAATAAATGTCCTCCGACTGTCATGAGAGGATTCAGCCGAGTCATCGGATCTTGAAAAACAAGTCCTACAGATTCTCCACGCAATGCTCTTAATCTTTGCTCAGTCAAGGCTCGGGGGTCTTGATTATTCAGCAATAATTCCCCTCTGCAAATACTGCCTAACGGAAGCAATTGAAGGACCGCCCGTGCAACTGTGCTCTTGCCACAGCCTGAAGTCCCGACTAAAGCTAAGCACTCACCCGGAGCAAGACTCAAATCAAAACCATCCAATACCCACCTAATCTGGCCTGGATATTGGACTTGCAAATGTTTAATCTCTAAAACATGCCCTAAAGAAGTGGGCATTTGGAGTAGCACGTGTTCATCTACCTGAATAGCATGTATTTGTCCGCATGGTTGGATGCTTAACACCACCTCTGCGTCTAATTCAATACAGACCGATACGGTCTGTCAATCAACGCTGTCTGGTGAACCTCAACTCAGATCTAATCCAATATCTAACGTTAATGATTATGGAATTACGCTACCAAGTTGGTTAAAAACTTCTATTGAACAAAGTCCTCCTGGTCTAGGTCAAACTTGCCCCACAGATTCTGAGGCCTTACTAGCAGCAGCCTTCGATCTTGCTTTCCAATTACATGAAGGACAGTTTCGAGCCAGTGGCGAACCATACATTGTTCATCCAGTAGCAGTTGCTGATCTTCTACAGGATATTGGTGCTAGCTCCAGCGTAATAGCTGCAGGCTTTCTGCATGATGTAGTTGAAGATACTAATGCTACGCCTGAACAATTAGAAGGCTATTTCGGAAGTGAAGTAAGAGAATTAGTGGAAGGTGTAACTAAATTAGGAGGAATACATTTCAATAATCGAACTGAAGCGCAAGCTGAAAATCTCCGCAAAATGTTTCTGGCAATGGCCAGTGATATCAGAGTTGTCCTTGTGAAGCTTGCAGACAGACTTCACAACATGCGCACCATTAGTTCCTTACAACCTGATAAACAACAAAGGATTGCTCGAGAAACTCGTGAAATATATGCACCTTTAGCTAATCGTCTTGGAATTGGTCGTTTCAAATGGGAGCTTGAAGACCTTGCCTTCAAGCTCCTTGAACCTGATGCCTATAGGGAAATTCAACAACAGGTAGCGACAAAGCGAAGTGAACGAGAGGAGCGATTAGAGACCACTGTGCAATTACTTGGAGATCGGCTCCACTCGGTAGGCCTTGGAAATTGTGAAGTGAGTGGAAGGCCAAAACATCTATATGGAATATGGAGCAAAATGCAACGACAGCAAAAAGCCTTTCACGAAATATTCGACGTAGCAGCCTTGCGAATCATCGCCCCAAGTGTTGAAACATGCTATCGAACGTTAGCTGTAGTACATGACACTTTTAGGCCAATACCAGGTAGATTTAAGGACTATATCGGTCTACCTAAGCCAAATGGCTATCAATCCTTGCATACAGCGGTAATAGGTCGACATCGACCTATCGAAGTACAAATTAGAACTCCAGAGATGCATCGAGTCGCCGAATTTGGTATCGCTGCTCACTGGAAGTATAAGGAAGGGGGCTCGCCAGCGTCAGGGGATACAGAAAGATTTAATTGGCTTCGCCAACTCGTTGAATGGCAACAAGAAGGCGGCAATGATGACCACAATGACTACCTTGCCTCAATCAAGGAAGATTTATTTGATGAAGAAGTTTTTGTCTTTACGCCTAAAGGTGATGTAGTGGGTCTGAGGAAAGGTTCAACAGCTGTAGATTTTGCATATCGAATTCATTCTGAAATTGGGAACCACTGTCAAGGAGCACGCATCAATGATCGTCTTTGTGCATTATCAACGCCGTTAAACAACGGAGATTTTGTACAAGTTCTTACCAACAGAACAGCACACCCAAGCCTGGATTGGTTGAACTTCGTTGCAACTCCTACAGCACGAAACAGGATTAGACAATGGTATAAGAGAAGTCATAGAGACGAAACTATTCAGCGTGGAAAGGAGCTGTTAGAAAAAGAGCTTGGACGCAATGGCCTAGATGCTTTATTCAAGAGCGCTGCGATAACTAGAGTAGCCGAAAGATGCAACCTACAATCAACAGAAGATTTATTAGCTGCGCTTGGATTTGGCGCTCTAACTCTTAACCAAATACTCAATCGATTACGAGAAGAGATCCGTCTCCAAAATGTAGCTCCTAGCCAAGCATTAAATAATGCAGAGGTAGCTAAAGAACTAGAAGCACATACTGACTCGCATACTTCAAAATCACATAGCATCAACGGCGTTCCAATAGCAGGAGTAGAAGGCCTTGATTATCGCCTAGGAGGCTGCTGCAGCCCATTACCAGGAGAGCCGATCTTAGGAACAGTCGCATTAGGCAATCACGGAATAACAATTCATCGGCAGGATTGTTCCAATATTTCCTCAATACCACATGAAAGACGATTACCAGTTCATTGGAACACCAATTTATGTCTTAAAGAAGAGAGGTTTCCTGTGCAATTACGAATTGAAGTCATTGATCGAGTTGGGATACTAAAAGACATCCTTATGCAGTTATCAGATAACAGAATCAATGTCAGCGATGCTCGAGTAAAAACTGCCTATGGGAAACCAGCTTGTATTGACCTGAAAGTAGAGCTTAATAGTGCCAAACAACTTGATGTGACGATGAGTCAAATTAAATCAATGGCTGATGTGTTGGACATCGCACGTATTGGCTTAGGATAAGTAATCACAGTACTGAGATATCTACAAAACAGAAGACTATTCAAGAAGGGTCCTTGAAAAATCCATTGCTATCTTTGAATTTTGAACCTGCGATAGAGAGTCTTGGTGATGCTTATTGGGATTTAGTAGAAGCAGCTGATTTTCCATTGACGAAATTACGTTTTAGGAATAACGACCTGCTCAAACAGCTCAATATTGATCCTGAGACAGTCAATACTGAAAACTTAGAGGAAGCCTATGGGGCATTCAGTAGTCGAACTCCCTTTTTAGCCCTTAGATATCACGGCTATCAATTCGGAACTTACAACCCATTGCTTGGGGATGGCCGGGGTTTTCTCTATGGTCAGGTTCGCGATCGCAATGGTGACCTACAAGATCTAGGTACAAAAGGGTCAGGGACCACACCCTGGAGTCGAGGAGGCGATGGTCGCCTAACATTGAAAGGTGGAGTGCGAGAAATCATTGCCAGTGAAGCGCTTCATAGATTAGGAGTAAACACGAGCCGAACACTCTCATTAATAGAAACTGGCGAAAAGTTATGGCGCGGGGATGAACCATCCCCTACTCGTAGTTCAGTAATGGTTCGAATGGCACGAACTCACCTTCGATTTGGAACCTGCGAACGATTGCTCTACCTCAATGATGTTCAACGCCTCCAGCGTTTATTACTACACGTCGTTGATACCTATTATCAAGATATAGCAATCGAATACCCTGTTCAAACAAATGATGCTGCCGGAGTTGAGACTCAACTCCTTGCCTTCTACAAAATACTCGTAAAAAGAGTAGCCGAACTTGCAGCAGAGTGGATGGTCGCTGGATTTACTCACGGAGTCCTCAATACTGACAATATGTCCCTTGCAGGAGAAAGCTTCGACTATGGGCCATTCGCTTTTCTTGAAGAATGGGATCCGAATTTTACCGCTGCATATTTTGATCAGACAAGTCTTTATTCTTATGGTCGTCAACCTTCAATCTGTCATCAAAACCTACGTCTACTTCAGAGACCCTTAGCATTGCTAATACCTAGGGAGAAAATGGAAGAACGCCTAAATACCTTCGCTGATATATACAAAGACCACTATTACTTATGTTTCGAAAGACGGCTGGGTTTCTGCAATTCGACAGCGAATCTAATGCAAAAAGATTTCAGCCAGTTGTTTCATAATTGTGATCTAGTAGAGAACACTTTGAACCTCATAGCAAAATGGGGTATTAAATATGGCTCATTTTTTGAACATTTATCTAATCAAATTAATTTAAATGGAATACCTCAAGACCCAGAAAGCTTCGACAAAATGCTCATTGATCTGCCGCCCCCGCCAAGAGAAGAATGGATAGAGTGGCGAGATAACTGGTGGGGATACCAAAAGGCTGCTATCGCAATGAATGCCAATGAATTTGTAGCGATTAAATCGCGGTTAAAGCGCTGGAATCTTCCTCAAACACCAATACGCTCATTAATAGATGAATTATGGCGGCCTATT
>QCRX01000017.1 GCA_003209275.1 Prochlorococcus sp. AG-463-P14 | reverse complement strand
GGCTTTTTTGTTCATCAAGGTCAATTAAATTTTTTCCCAGTTATTTTGGCCGGATTATTAGGCACTGTTTTAGGCGCTTTCCCTTGGTACGGTTTAGGAAGATTGGCTAATGAGGAGCGATTAGAGGGTTGGGTCTCACGTCATGGTCGATGGATTGGAATTAGTCCTGATGAGCTTGCTCGGAGTCGACGATGGTTTAGTAAGTATGGCAATGCTCTTGTTTTTTGGGGACGTTTAGTCCCTGGAATTAGAACCTTGATTTCAATACCTGCAGGTATTGAAATGATGCCATTTGTACCTTTTCTTCTTTGGACCACTGCAGGTAGTTTGATTTGGACTTTATTACTTACTTTCGCAGGTTTTGCTTTAGGGGAGAGTTATAACAATGTTGAAGTTTGGCTGGCACCTGTATCGACTTTAATAAAGATTATTTTGGTTGCTACATTCTTATCAGTTTTGGCTTGGATTGGACTTCGTATTTTACGTAGACAAAGAAACAATTATTGAGCGCAAATCTTTTTTATTCTTAAAAGGGAATTTCCTCATCACTGGGACTCCCTGTATTACTACTTCCCGCCTCTTGACGGTTAATTTCCGAATCTCTCTTTGAGCCAAGCAGTTCAAGTCTGTCGACTCTCACGACAGGCTTGCTTCGTGTCTCTCCTGTATTTCGATCATTCCAACTATCGACCTTGAAGCTGCCAGTAATGCCTATTAGAGATCCTTTCTTGACATAGTCAGCGGCGACTTGTGCTTGTTTGCCCCATATTTCAAGATTGAACCAGTCAGGTTCATCATCACGGCTTCTTCTATTGACAGCAATAGTTAGGTTGGCAACAACACTGCCTGACTCGAAGTACCGTACTTCTGGATCTCGACCAGCCCGGCCTACCAGGGTAACTGAATTGACTCCCATGAATTTTTTAGGGGAAACCTACTTAATCATGAGTGAAGTCTTAGCTGATTTTATGCAAGGAGTTCCAGACTCTTTGCCACTAGTAACAGGAGAGAACAGCTATTGCCTTTATGATTCGCCGATTCGTGTCCAAAACTGTGTTTTTTAGCCGTTTCAAGTTATCTCGTGATATCGGCATAGACCTTGGTACTGCTAATACCTTGATTTATGTATCTGGTAAAGGAATTGTTCTGCAGGAACCATCAGTGGTGGCATTGGATTTGGAGGAGGATGTCCCTTTAGCAGTAGGGGAAGATGCAAAATTGATGCTTGGTCGGACACCGGGCAATATTCGAGCTTTGCGACCTTTAAGAGATGGAGTTATAGCTGACTTTGATGCCGCTGAGCAGATGCTCAAAAGCTTTATTCAGAAGTGCAATGAGGGTAGAGGGATTATTGCTCCTCGCTTAGTAGTTGGCATCCCTAGTGGTGTTACTGGAGTTGAAAGACGAGCAGTTCGCGAAGCAGGCATGGCTGGCGCAAGGGAAGTTCATTTGATTGATGAACCTGTTGCAGCAGCTATAGGAGCTTCTCTTCCAGTAACTGAGCCCATAGGCACAATGATTGTCGATATTGGTGGAGGCACTACTGAGGTCGCTGTACTTAGTCTTGGTGGAACAGTCTTAAGTGAGTCCGTTCGTGTGGCTGGTGATGAGATTAATGATGCGATTGGAACTTATCTAAAGAAAGTCCATAATTTGGTGGTAGGAGAAAGAACTGCTGAGGAGATCAAGATCCGAATAGGGTCGGCTTTCCCAGACAATGAGTTTGATACGCAATCTATGGATGTTCGAGGATTGCATCTTCTTTCTGGTTTGCCTAGATCTATCAATTTGGAGGCAGGAGATTTGCGAGAGGCTATGGCTGAGCCGCTTAGCAAGATTGTTGAGGCTGTTAAACGTACGCTGGAACGCACTCCTCCTGAATTGGCTGCCGATATCGTTGATCGCGGAATCATGCTTGCTGGAGGTGGAGCCTTAGTAAGAGGCATTAGCGATCTAGTAAGCCATGAGACGGGCATTTTTACTCACGTAGCTGAAGATCCTTTGCTATGTGTAGTTAAAGGCTGTGGACAAGTTTTGGATGATTACAAACGTCTAAGACGTGTTTTAGATACTCCTGAATTTGCTCGTAATTCAGTTAAGGACTAATTGATGGGAGTTCCTTCTTGGGGGGAGCTATTTCGCTTGAGATATTGGCTTCGTGTTTGGCCATGGATTTTTTTAGTAGGTGTTTTTTCGTTAGTTCGTTTTAGCAAGGGTGCGGGTTTTTCTGATGCTTATGCCTTTTTGAGTAGACCATTTTGGCCGGGCTCTGCTCAGGGTGAGTGGGTTCAGAAAGGAATTCAGATTGAACACTTGGCCAGAATTAATTTGCTGGAGCAGGACAACAAACGTCTAAGAGAAATGCTTTCTCTTCAGCGGTCTTCAGGCAGAGAATTTCTTTCAGCAGCTGTAATTTCTCGTACTGTTCAGGGATGGTGGCATCAGTTGGTATTAGCTAAAGGAGAGCGTCATGGAATTGATCGAGGCAACCCAGTTATGGGACCTGGAGGGTTGATTGGTCTTATTGAAAGTGTTACTCCAACAACCTCTCGAGTGCGATTGCTTACCTCTCCTGGTAGCCGAGTAGGAGTATGGGCCCCAAGGACTAAGCGGCATGGGATTTTGATCGGAATAGGCACTAATCGGCCTCAATTGCAATTCTTAGACAAAGATTCCAAAGCAATACCTGGCGATCTAGTTAGTACTTCTCCTGCGAGCACTCTTTTGCCTCCAAATGTGCCAATTGGAATTATTCAGTCTGTTGATACTGAAGCATTGCCTGCGCCAGAAGCTGTCGTGCAATTAACTGCTGCGCCAGAGGCAATTGATTGGGTGCAGGTGCAAATGAATTAATTGTGAGATTAACCAAAAGAGGAATTTGTGCTTTCAGTGGATTAATTGTGCCTTGGTTGACTTTTGCAGCACCAACTTGGCTCAGCCTTTCATCTATAGGCCCATGTTGGGCAGTGTTATGGCTATTACCTTGGGCACTTGAAGAAGGACAGTTCTCTGCTGTAATTGCCGGACTTTGTCTTGGCTTGGTTTTGGATGGAATCAGTCTTGATGGAACATCTCAAATCCCTATTTTGATGGCACTTGGATTTTGGTGGGGTCATTTTGGGAAAAGAGGTGGGCAAATTGAGAGAAGTCTCAATCTTGGATTATTAGCTTGGATTGGGACTGCTGCTTTTGGGTTGAGTTTGTGGATTCAGATTGTAATAATGCAACCCCAAGGAGACTTGACCTATGCATGGGGATTGAAAACTCTATTATCCCAATCAATTATCACAAGTCTATTGGCACCAATGGTTTGTTCATGGCTATTACTTTTCTGGCGCAAGAGTAATTTGTCTTAACCGATTTATTCAATCAAGTAATTATGATTATGCTGATTGAGATTAGATCTCATAAATAGGTAAGAATGAAATTTCTTTTTTCACTGATTGATTGTATTCAGTCAATCTATCTCTTTCTCGTGATTGAATGAATTATGAGCAGATTAAGCGCAACCAGCTGGATGCAAAATTTGAGCGAAAGAAGATTTAAGGCTTACAAAGAATTATGTAGCGCTTGCTCCAAATAAAAAAAAAAGCTCCGAGATGAGCTTTCAATTGCCACAAGAAGCATTGTGCCAGTTGAATAGTCACGCTTATGGGTTACAAATAATACGATTATTTTTGCAAATATTTGAGTGTAAATACCTAAGTATAAGTACTTTTAAAACCTTAAGAAAATCGAAAAACTGACCAATTTCAGGCCTTTTAGCTTCTTTTTGACTGGGGTGGAAGGTTATGGTTGCTTTTCTTGATGAGGAAATGCACATGAAAGGGGGAGGACCATCACAGCTTCAAAGCATTGATGGGCCTCTCAGGAAGGCACCGGTGAATCCAAAGGCCTCGATTTTGGTGGTTGATGATGAACCCGCTGTATTACGAATCTTGGTCACACGTCTTGAGTTAGCCGGTTATCACGTTTTGTCAGCAGAAGATGGGGAGCAGGCTCTTTCAGTTTTTCACGATGAATCACCAGATTTAGTAGTTCTAGATGTAATGCTTCCAAAGCTTGATGGCTTTGCTGTTTGCAGACGCTTAAGGGCCGAATCTTGTGTTCCAATTATTTTTTTAACGGCTCTTGAAGCAATTTCAGAACGCGTTGCAGGTTTAGATCTAGGAGCAGATGATTATCTTTCTAAACCTTTTAGCCCTAAGGAATTGGAAGCAAGAATTGCCACGATTCTTAGGCGAGTTGGGCCTGGTGCTGCAGTCTCCGAACCCCGTGAGCTCCCTGTTGGACAAGGTGTTATGCGCTTAGGTGATTTGGTGGTAGATACAAATCGACGTCAAGTTAGCCGAGGAGGAGAGAGAATAGGACTCACATATACCGAATTTAGTTTGCTTGAATTACTTTTCCAAGATCCTGGAAGAGTTGTACCCAGAGCTGAAATACTTGAGCAATTGTGGGGATATCCTCCTAGGAGAGCTGCTGATTTGCGTGTAGTTGATGTTTATGTAGCTCGTTTGAGAGGAAAGCTTGAACCAGATCCACGGAATCCAGAATTAATTCTCACTGTTAGGGGAATAGGCTATGCATCTCAGCGAATGGGAGAGTTCCCAACTGCAATAGCCAGTTGAAGAAGGAGTTGTGTTGAATCAATTAGAGGGACTAAATTCCGTCAATATGGCCAATATCTGCATGAATTTAATTGTCTGACTTACGTGAGATTCGGCTGGATAAAGCCCAGGCCCTGAAAGATCTAGGTCATGAACCATATGCAGTTCGTTTTGAACCTAGTCACCGTGCAGCATCTTTACAGGCCGATCATAAGGATTTGCCTAAGGGGGAGGAGCGATCGCTGAAAGTCAAGATCGCAGGAAGGGTTATGTCTCGTCGAGTAATGGGGAAATTAGCCTTTTTCACCTTGGCTGATGAGACAGGAACTATTCAGCTTTATTTAGAAAAGGCCACTCTCGATGAGAAGGCTTCTTTAGGCCTCAAGGATGGGTCTTTTAAGCATCTAACAGAACTAGTTGATGCTGGAGATTGGATTGGTGTTTCAGGCACTTTGCGTCGAACTGATCGGGGTGAGCTATCTGTCAAGGTTCGTTCGTGGCAAATGCTAACTAAATCTTTGCAACCATTGCCTGATAAATGGCATGGACTAACGGATGTTGAGAAGCGCTATCGGCAAAGATATTTGGACTTGATTGTTTCTCCTCATTCTCGAGAAACTTTTAGGAGAAGGGCTTTGATGGTTAGCGCGATCCGACGATTCCTAGATAGTAGAAACTTCTTAGAGATTGAAACGCCTGTCCTTCAAGCAGAAGCTGGTGGTGCCGAGGCCAGACCTTTTATTACCCATCACAACACTCTCGATCTCTCTCTTTATCTAAGGATTGCTACTGAACTTCATTTGAAAAGGCTTGTTGTTGGAGGCTTTGAGCGTGTTTATGAATTGGGAAGGATCTTCCGTAATGAAGGAATTAGTACTCGCCATAACCCTGAGTTCACAACTGTTGAGATATATCAGGCTTTCGCTGACTACAGCGACATGATGAATCTCACTGAGGAGATGATCTCATTGGTTTGTTTGGAGATTTGCGGCTCTACAAAGATCTCTTATCAAGGAATTGATATTGATTTAACCCCGCCTTGGCGAAGAGCAACTATGCATGAACTTGTTGAGCAAGCTACAGGACTTGATTTCAACAAATTTCTGACTAGAGAAGATGCATCCGCTGCAATGCTAAAAGCGGGCTTGGAGGTCTCTGCGAGTGCAGATAGTCTGGGGCGTCTTTTAAATGAAAGTTTTGAACAATCAGTAGAACAAAATTTGATCCAACCGACTTTTGTTCTTGATTATCCAATTGAAATTTCACCTTTAGCGAGGCAGCACCGAAGTAAAGAAGGCATGGTTGAACGCTTTGAGCTTTTTATTGCTGGACGTGAAACTGCTAATGCCTTTAGTGAATTGATTGATCCCATTGACCAGCGAAAACGACTGGAAGCACAACAAGCTAGACGCATCGCTGGAGACCAAGAAGCTCATGGAGTTGATGAAGACTTTCTTAATGCTTTGGAGATTGGAATGCCTCCCACTGGAGGCCTAGGTATTGGGATAGACAGACTAGTAATGCTGCTGACAGACAGCCCTTCTATTCGGGATGTGATTGCATTTCCTGTCCTTCGTCCGGATTCAGGGTCACAATCTTTTCAAGATTGAACCATCAAAGTGGATAATTGAGCGAGTGGCAAGTTCCTAGAGAGATGAGTGGCGAGCGCGTAGGTTTCCGCTTCAAACACGCCGATGCGGTGGTTAAGCGCAATCCGCAGGGGCGTTCTCGGCGTGGCTGGGTAATGGAACCTGTTGAACAGACAACTAGTCGGGGCACCAAGATGCCTGCTTATCGCATCCGATGGCGCGACAGTGAGCGGCCCGAGATTGTGCTGCAACACATGTTGATTGCTGACCCTGACCCAACACCTCCTCCAGAGAATGTGAGCCTTGAGCCCCCTGCTCCAAACGGTTGAAGGTTAGTGATTGAGGCTATTTTTTCTTTTTAGGAGCTCGAGTTCCTCTTTGGTCTCAAATTCTTCCCAATCTTCACTAAGGCTATCCCTTCCTTTTTTCGTCTTTTCTGATTGGGCGAGAATCTTTGTGTGAATTTCCTTAAATTGAATGCCAAACTGATCGAGTTCTTCCCAAAGACGGCGCCCATCTTTCATTAGTTCTTTGATATGCGCAGAAGCTTTTTCAGCTAGTTCAGGCGCGCCAGCTTGTCTTGCTCTTGCGGCCCTAGGTGTCCATTCTTTGATCTTTTCTGCCAGTGCAAGGAGTTCTTTGCGGTGATTTTGAGCATCTTCTTTTAGTTTTTCTTGTTTTAGGCAAAGATCTTGAAATTGATCTTTTTGATTTTGTTTCGTGAGTAAGGTTTTTTGGTATTTGTTGGCCTGCAAAAACTCTGAAAGTTTTTCATCAAGATTTTCTTCAAGCCTTTCTAGCCAAGTATTTCTCATGATTGAACAGGATTTTCGTCTTTTCGAAGTTTCTCCGCTTCTTTCTCTAAAGGACTAATTGCAGATTCACGAGAAAGAAGAAGAAGTTGAGCGATTTTTGCGACCTTTCTTTCTCCCAGAGAAAGAGTGGTTAGTCGATCAAAGGCAGTCTTGTAAACATGCTCTAGCTCTTCAAGAATCTGTTTATATTGCATGAGAAGAATTAGATTTTGCTTTTCTTGGGTCATTTACTGCTGATTATTAGGAAACCATTTTGAAAGAGACTGACAGCTTTTGGTGCATGTAGTGAAATTTAGTAGTTTTTCTGCTAAAGATAATTTTGCTGTAATAAATCAGCTCTTCCTTTTGATTTTTAGCAATTCTCAGACTGCTCTTTAGTATCTTGCCAAAGCTGACTTTACTTCTCGAGCAGATTCTTTTTTCTTTTCATCTTGTCTTTTGTCGTGCAACTTTTTACCTTTCCCGAGACCAATAGTTAATTTTATCCAAGAACCCTTTAAATGCAGATTAAGGGGAATCAGTGTTAACCCTTTCTTGTCTAGTTGTCCTCGAAGCTTATTTATTTCTCCACGGTGAGCTAATAGCTTCCTTACACGAAGTGGATCATGATTGAAGTAAGTGCCAGCATGTTTATGAGGAGAAATATGCACGTTGTGGAGATGAAGTTCACCTTTTCTGATTAGGCAAAAACCATCCCGCAAATTAGCTTGGCCTGCTCGAATCGATTTCACTTCAGTACCTAATAGCTCGATACCTGTTTCAAGAGTGTCAAGTATTTCGTATTGATGTCTTGCCAGACGATTATCTGCGAGCTGTCTATTGGCAGCTGCTCTTGCTTGAGCTTTAAGTTTTTTGCTTTTTGGTTTTGTCATCTCCTTATGAAGCTGTTCCGACCTTATCCAGGGATAGTTACCCTTCCAACATGGCTATTTTCTCTTCTCGAAAAGATAAGGGTTATTCATCGACCATGGCCAATCAAAGGGTCATGGACCCTCAATTGTTGCCAGATGAAGTGATTACAACAAAAGAAGATGGTCTGAGGCCTAATTGTTTCAATGAGTACATAGGTCAGTCTTCCTTAAAGGAGGTCCTGGGTATTGCAGTACAGGCAGCAATTGGGAGAGGGGACCCTTTAGATCACGTATTGCTTTACGGCCCTCCTGGATTGGGTAAAACCACAATGGCGATGGTTTTAGCAGGAGAGTTGGGAGTCAAATGTCGAGTGACAAGTGCTCCAGCGCTGGAACGTCCTCGAGACATTGTTGGTTTATTAGTAAATCTTCAACCGCGTGAGGTTCTATTCGTTGATGAGATTCATCGTTTGACAAGGGTGGCTGAAGAACTTCTATACCCCGCGATGGAAGACCGTCGTCTTGACTTAACAGTTGGTAAGGGTAGCTCTGCAAGAACTAGGTCATTGGATCTCCCTCCATTCACGCTAGTAGGTGCAACAACTCGTGCTGGTTCACTCAGTTCACCTTTGCGAGATCGGTTTGGCTTGACTCAGCGACTTGACTTTTATGGTCTTCAAGATCTTCAGGAAATTATTAAAAGAACATCTGCCCTTTTGGGATTAGAGCTAACGACCCAAGGATGTATAGAAATAGCGCGTCGGTGCAGAGGGACTCCGCGAATTGCTAATCGGTTATTGAGGAGAGTTAGAGACTTTGCATCAGTGCGGGGTTCAGTAGAAATTATTGATGCTGATTTGGTTGATGAGGCTCTTACTTTGCACCAAGTTGATTCTCGAGGCTTGGATTCAAGTGATAGGAAATTACTCGATTTATTACTTGATGGTTATGGAGGAGGGCCAGTGGGCCTGGAAACCATTGCTGCAGCCCTAGGAGAGGATCCTGTGACGCTTGAAACAGTTGTGGAGCCATTCTTGCTGCAGATTGGTTTCTTACAAAGAACCCCTCGTGGCAGGGTGGTTACAGATTCTGGGCGTAGACATTTGGGATTGGAAGAAAAAATATGAATAGCTTTCTATTTAATCGGCCTAAGGTTTGTCTTTTTGCTGTTTTCTTTTTGTTGATTTTGTCATTTCATCCCATTAAAGCTTTGGCAATAAGTTCTATACACCCATTATTTGAGCAAGCTTTACAAGCCAGTAAAGCGGGAGAATTTGCTGAAGCTTTATCTATGTGGAATCAGTTTTTAGAGTTTTCTCCGGAGAATTCTGCAGCATTAAGTAATCGAGGAAATGTTCGCTTAGCTCTTGGAGATCCTGATGGAGCAATTGAGGATCAAACTTTGGCGATGACTCTTTTACCTGAGGAATCTGACCCCCATCTCAATCGAGGTATTGCGGAAGAATCACTTCGCCTCTGGAAGAATGCAGAAGCAGATTATGAATGGATTCTTGAACGCAATCCTGGTGATTCATTGGCTCTGTATAACCTAGGAAATGTAAGTGGATCAAAAGGAAATTGGTCTAAAGCAGAGGATCTTTTTAGTAAAGCTTCCTTGGCTCGACCTGATTTTGCACTTGCACGTGCAAGCAAGGCATTGGTTGCATATCAGCTGGGGGAATTCGAACAATCTGAAGGAGAATTACGTATGTTGATTCGTAAATATCCAATGCTTGCTGATGCGAGGGCTGGGCTTACGGCATTGTTATGGCGTCAGGGTTCCCTTGGGGAGGCAGAGAGTAATTGGGCCGCTGTGGCTGGATTAGATAGTCGATATAGGGACAAACAATGGCTACTAGAGATTCGTCGCTGGCCTCCTCAGCCGATTGATGACCTTATGTCTTTTCTCTCTTTGCAGAGCCTATGACTGTACTTATGAGTTATACCAACCCTCTAAAAGAGTTTTTGCCAGAGCTCATAGAGCTACGAAGACATTTGCATGCACATCCAGAATTAAGTGGTGGGGAGCATCAGACTGCGGCTTTGATTGCTGGAGAATTACGTAGTTATGGTTGGAAAGTTAGTGAGGCTATTGGACGCACAGGTGTATTAGCCGAGATTGGACCATCTTTGGGTCCTATGGTTGGGTTGAGGGTTGATATGGATGCATTACCTGTTGAAGAGAAAACGGGTTTGGATTGTGCTTCTCTTCGAGAAGGTGTCATGCATGCATGTGGCCATGATATCCACACTTGTATAGGGCTTGGAGTGGCTAGGCTTTTAGCCACTGAATCCAATCTTTTATCAGGTGTTCGTTTGCTATTTCAACCAGCAGAAGAAATAGCTGAAGGTGCACGATGGATGCTCAAAGACGGAGCTGTTCAAGGACTTGAGGCTTTATTTGGTGTGCATGTTTCGCCTGAATTATCTGTTGGAAAAATTGGACTGAAAAGTGGAAGCCTTACTGCTGCGGCAGGCGAATTAGAGATTGAGGTAATTGGTGAAGGTGGTCATGGAGCACGGCCTCATGAAGCTGTTGATGCTATTTGGGTTGCTGCGCGAGTTATAAGTGGACTTCAAGAGGCTATTAGTCGTCGTTTAGATGCCCTTAAGCCTGTAGTAATTAGTTTTGGACGCATTGATGGTGGAAGAGCCTTCAATGTTATTGCTGATCGAGTGAAGCTTTTTGGAACAGTCCGATGTTTGGATCTTGCATTACATGAGCAGTTGCCAAGTTGGTTAGAAGAGACAGTTCAACAAATCTCATCGAGTTTGGGAGCCAAAGCTGTGGTTCGTTATCGCTGCATTGCCCCTCCTGTAATTAATGATCAAGAATTGACAAACCTTGTTGAGAGATCTGCAATTGCATTGCTTGGATCAGGAAATGTGATTCGGCTCCAACAGCCTTCTCTAGGAGCAGAAGATTTTGCAGAGCTAATACAAGAAGTCCCAGGCACAATGTTTCGTCTAGGTGTTGCTGGCGATAAAGGATGCGCTCCTTTGCACAGTGGTTATTTTTGCCCTGAGGAAGGGTGTATTGGGGTTGGTATACAAGTGCTTCATGCAACTTTGCTCAAATGGATGGATGAGCATTCTCAAACTACTGATCCTTAGATATGAAACGCTTTTCTAGTCCAATATTGTCTTTGGCCGCGCCATTTTTGATAGTTTTAGCGATAGTTGGCTTGCTTCAACGAGAAGGTACTGATCGTTTGAAGTCTCTACCAGCATTAATAGTAGGCTCAGGATTGATCCTTAGCGGTGGGTTAGGTCGTAGTTATCGCAGACAGAAGCTTTTACTTGCGATTCGAAAAAAAGATTATGAAGAAAGTTGATTCATTTAATTTTTCAAGCATTTTTGAACGAGAGATTGTTGCCTGAACTGAACTATTTAGTCATAAGCCATGAGTTTCTTAAAAGCCACTTTTTTTTTAGTGAAGTTTCTACAGCTCTCTGATAGAAAAAGAGCTAACTTTCTAATAACACTAGGGGTGCCTTACAAGCTTTTGCTTGCTGGCTGAGATCACACCCTCTGAACCTGATCCTGGTTATACCGGCGAAGGGAAGTGAAGTAAGCGTGATCGCTTGTCTAGCAGCATCCCCTAGGCAGTCCAATTGCTATTTAGATCATGCGAACTTCCTGGCTAAACGCCCGTAAGGGCCACAGCAATGTTTCGCAACTTCACTTTGCTCGACAAGGTGAGATTACGGAAGAAATGGCTTATGTAGCTAAACGAGAGAATCTTCCGGACACGTTGGTTATGGAGGAGGTTGCCCGAGGCAGAATGATTATTCCTGCCAACATCAATCACCCCAACTTAGAGCCAATGGCAATTGGTATTGCCTCTAAATGCAAGGTCAATGCAAATATTGGCGCCTCTCCAAATGCAAGTGATGTCAGTGAAGAGCTTAAGAAGCTAGAACTTGCAGTCAAGTATGGCGCTGATACTGTCATGGATCTCTCTACAGGAGGGGTCAATCTTGATGAAGTGCGCACGGCGATTGTTAAGGCATCGCCTGTGCCAATAGGCACGGTTCCTGTGTATCAAGCTCTTGAGAGTGTGCATGGTTCAATTGAGAAACTTACAGAAGATGACTTCCTCCATATCATCGAGAAACATTGTCAGCAGGGAGTTGATTATCAAACGATTCATGCTGGTTTATTGATTGAGCATTTACCAAAGGTCAAAGGTCGTGTCACAGGAATAGTGAGTAGAGGGGGAGGAATCCTTGCTCAATGGATGCTCTATCACTACAAACAGAACCCTTTGTATACAAGATTCGACGACATTTGCGAAATTTTCAAGCGTTATGACTGTACTTTTTCTTTAGGAGATTCTCTTCGTCCTGGTTGCCTCCATGATGCATCGGATGAAGCACAACTTGCTGAACTCAAGACTCTTGGCGAGCTAACTAAAAGGGCTTGGGAGCATGATGTGCAGGTCATGGTAGAAGGTCCAGGTCATGTGCCCATGGATCAGATTGAATTCAATGTTCGTAAGCAGATGGAGGAATGTGCAGAGGCGCCTTTTTATGTTTTAGGACCATTGGTGACAGATATTGCTCCTGGTTATGACCATATAACTAGTGCTATTGGTGCAGCAATGGCAGGTTGGTATGGGACAGCCATGCTTTGTTATGTAACCCCTAAAGAGCACTTGGGCCTCCCTAACTCAGAAGATGTTCGCGAGGGATTAATCGCTTACAAGATTGCTGCTCATGCGGCAGATATTGCTAGACATCGACCAGGCGTGCGAGATCGTGATGATGAGCTCAGCAGAGCGAGATATGCCTTTGACTGGAATAGGCAGTTTGATTTATCACTAGATCCAGAACGAGCTAGGGAATTTCATGATGAAACTTTGCCAGAAGATGTATTTAAGAAGGCTGAATTCTGCTCAATGTGTGGTCCTAAGCATTGCCCTATGCAAACGAAAATTACTGATGAAGATCTTGAAGGCCTAGAAAAAGCAATCATCAATCAAAGTAATGACTTAAAAGTCTCCATGAATTAAATAGAAAGATTCAATCAGGCAGACAATAATCTTATTTTTAGGCTATTTAATAACAACCAAAACAGTCTTAATGGCTTAATTTTTCACTTCTTTTTTAAACCAAGAGATAGTCTTGTCGAGTCCTTCCTCGAGGGACACTTTTGGCTCCCATCCCAATTCTTTTCTTGCGAGCTCTATGACTGGCTTTCTTTGCATTGGATCATCTAAAGGAAGGGGCTTTTGTATTAAGTTGAGATTTGGATTGATTCGTATTTTTATTAACTCTGCTAATTGTCTAATAGTGAACTCTCCGGGGTTCCCAATATTCATAGGACCTGAGTGCTCGCTATTCATGAGTTGAGCCATTCCTTCAATTAGATCGTCTACATAACAGAAGGAGCGGGTTTGACTGCCATCACCATAGATAGTTAAAGGCTCACCTCTGAGGGCTTGAACTATGAAATTGCTAACTACTCTTCCATCATTAGAAAGCATTCTTGGACCATAAGTGTTGAAGATTCTCATAACTCTTATTTGTGTATTGTGCATTCTCTGATAATCAAAACACAAAGTTTCTGCAATACGTTTACCTTCGTCATAACAACTTCTGATGCCAATGGTATTCACACATCCGCGATAGCTTTCTGGTTGGGGATGTATCTCAGGATCTCCATAGACTTCACTTGTACTAGCCAATAAAATTCTTGCACCTACTCTGCGAGCTAGGCCTAGCATGTTGTAAGTACCAAGAAAACTTGTTTTAGCTGTTTTGATTGGATTGAATTGATAATGAACAGGAGAAGCTGGACAAGCCAAGTGCCAGATTCTGTCAACCTCTAGTTGTATTGGAATTGTTACATCATGCCGTATAAGTTCAAATTTTGGATCTCCTATCCACTTCGCTAAATTTCGTTTTCTACCTGTGAAATAGTTATCTAAGCAAATTACTTCTTGATTTTCTTTCATTAAACGATCAATAAGATGAGACCCCAGGAATCCTGCTCCTCCAGTTACTAAATTTCTGTAAATCGTTTGATCGGCCATTTTTTATCAACGCGTGCTTATGTATCTAGAAAAATAGCTCAAATTTCCGGAATAAATATCTCTAGGAGATAACCTTATTTTCATTGAAAAATGAGCGAAAGCTATCCCTTGAGAGGATTCTATTCTTGGATCTAAAGCTTCGAAAAGCATTAAGTAAGGAGTCGTTTAGCTTTGGAAAGAACATTTTCTAGTGTAAAGCCAAATTTTTCCATACAAGTTCCGCCGGGAGCGGATGCGCCGAAACTACTCATGGCTACAGAGTCACCGTCAAGGCCAATGTATTTGTGCCATCCAAAGGATTCAGCAGCTTCAACGACTAGTCGTTTTCGAACAGAAGAAGGTAGAACCTCTTGCTTATATGCATCACTCTGTTCCTCAAAGAGTTCTACACATGGCATAGAAACGACTCTTACCTTGCGACCTTCAGTTGTAAGTTGCTTAGCTGCTTGTACGCAAAGATCAAGCTCACTTCCTGTGCCAATGAGGATTAGTTCAGGGGAACCTTCGCAGTCTTCCAATACGTAGCCGCCAAGAGCAACTTTTTTAATAGATGTATTGGCTTGGTTTGCCATTCCTTGTCGACTTAGGCAAAGGGCACTTGGTCTTTTTCGATTTTGAATTGCAAGCTTGTATGCGCCACTTGTTTCGTTCCCATCACCTGGGCGGAAAACAAGCATGTTTGGGATTGCTCGTAAGGAGGGGATAGTTTCGACTGGTTGATGGGTAGGACCGTCTTCTCCTACACCTATTGAATCGTGAGTAAGTACATAGATCACACCCAACTCACTTAATGCTGATAAGCGCATTGAGCCTCTCATGTAATCGGCAAAAACAAGAAATGTTCCTCCGTATGGAATTAACCCACTATTGTGATACGCAATTCCATTAAGTATGGCTGCCATGGCATGTTCTCTCACACCAAAGTGCAGATATCTTTTTTCAGGTGTTTTATGCTGAAAGGATCCTGTTTCGCCTTTGATGTCGGTGTAGTTAGAGTGAGTTAGGTCTGCAGAACCTCCAATTAGCTCGGGTAAATTCGGGCCAAGAGCTCCTAGGCATATTTGAGAATGTTTTCTAGTCGCAAGTCCTTTATCATCTGGGGAATAGGTGGGTAAATCTTTATCCCAGTTGTGAGGAAGTTCTCCTCTAAGCATTCTTGTGAATTCATTTCCTTCTTTAGGATATTTACTCTTATAGTTATCTAATTTTTGATTCCATTCAGTTTCTAAAGATTCACCTCTTTCAATTGCTTGGCGGAACTGAGAGTAGGCTTCTTGAGGTATTTCAAAAGGGCCAAAATCCCACCCAAGTTGTTTACGGGTTAAGACTGTTTCCTCTTCTCCTAGAGGAGCTCCATGGACGCCTGCTGTATCACTTTTATTTGGCGAACCATAACCAATAGTTGTAGATATCTTGATTATTGAAGGCTTGTCATTAACTGCTTTGGCGGCTTCAATTGCCTTCGCTATTGCATTTACATCTGTATCTCCATCTTGGACATGCTGAACGTGCCATCCATAGGCTTCATATCGCTTGAGGACGTCTTCTGTGAAAGAGACATCAGTGCGGCCATCAATAGTGATTCTATTGTCGTCATATAGGGCAATTAGTTTCCCAAGCTTTAAATGTCCTGCAAGAGAACATGCTTCAGATGAAATACCTTCTTGATTGCATCCGTCTCCCATGACGACATAGGTGTAGTGGTCAACAAGAGTTGAATCTGGCTTGTTGAATTTGGCTGCAAGGTGAGCTTCCGCAATCGCAAGACCTACAGCATTTGAAATGCCTGCTCCAAGTGGTCCCGTTGTTACTTCTACCCCAGGAGTTTCGAAAGTTTCAGGATGACCTGGCGCTTTCGAGCCCCATTGACGGAATTGTTTTATGTCTTCAATAGTTACCGAGTCATAACCAGTTAGATGAAGTAGCGCATAGACAAGCATGCAACCATGACCTGCTGAGAGCACAAAGCGGTCTCGGTTGAACCATTGGGGATTTTTTGGATTGTGGCGCAGAAATTTATCCCACAGGGTATATCCCATTGGCGCGCATCCCATGGGTAATCCAGGATGTCCACTATTGGATTTGTTGACCGCATCGACTGCAAGCATACGGATGCTGTTTATGCAGAGAGTGTCTAGAGAGGCAGTCGCAGCGACCATTTGTTTAGTTAGGGAAGTAGGGAGTGGGAAGGGATTGATGCGGCAGTGACTTTTAAATCATCTGACGAAACGCAAGGCAGACGTTGTGGCCACCAAAACCGAAGGAGTTTGATAGAACAACTTCCAGTTTTTGTTCTCTTGCAGTGTTAGGGACATAGTCCAAATCACATGCAGGGTCAGGGTTTGCGTAATTGATAGTTGGAGGTATGAATTCATGGTTTAGAGAAAGCACGCAAGCCACGGCTTCTATACCTCCTGAGCCACCTAGCAAATGACCAGTCATAGATTTAGTGGAGCTAATTGGTATTTGACTAGCTCTATGACCTAATGCTGTTTTGATGGCTGCTGTTTCGTTGCTGTCATTAGCGGGAGTACTGGTGCCGTGTGCATTGATGTAATCAACACTCTCGGCATTGAGTTGGCCATCTTTGAGTGCTTCGCAGATGGCTTCTGCTCCACCAATACCTCCTGGGGTGGGTGATGTGATGTGGTGAGCATCACAGGTTGTGCCATAGCCAACAATTTCTGCATAAATTCTTGCGCTGCGAGCTTTGGCATGATCAAGGGTTTCTAAAACCATTAGGCCTGATCCTTCACCAATAACAAATCCATCGCGTTCTGAGTCGAAGGGTCTGCTGGCTGAAGAAGGATCATCGTTCCGGAAGGAGAGTGCTTTAGCGCTTGAGAAACCTGCTACACCAAGTGGTGTGATACTTGCTTCTGCTCCTCCGCAAAACATTGCATCGGCTTTCCCAAGTTGGAGCATGCGAAAAGCATCCCCAATAGCATTTGAACCAGCTGCACAAGCTGTCGCAACTGCTGAGCTAGGACCTTTTGCTCCCAGTGCAATTGCTGCAAGACCAGTTGCCATGTTTGGAATCATCATGGGCACTGTGAAGGGACTTACTCGCCCTGGCCCCTTATCAGAAAGAACATGGGCTTGGCTTTCCATAGTCATCAAGCCACCCACGCCAGAGCCAATAATGACTCCAATTCGAGAAGAATTGCTTTCAGTGATAATTAGTCCAGAGTCTGCAAGCGCTTGTTTAGCTGCAACTACTCCGAACTTTGAAAAGCGATCCCACCTTTTTGATTCTTTTGGCTCTAGAAACCCAGTTGGATCGAAGTTGGTTACTTCTGCTGCAAAACGACATGCGTGAGCAGATGCATCAAAAAGGGTTATATCAGTAACCCCGTTGCGGCCGCACTTCAAGCCCTCGAGGTATTCCTCGACAGTGTTGCCAATAGGTGTAATCGCGCCGAGGCCAGTGACCACAACGCGATGGAGATCCGCCACCATTTGGATCCTCAGCCCTTTTTATCTTCTATGTACTTGACGGCGTCACCGACTGTGGCAATGCCTTCAGCCGCCTCGTCAGGAATTTCAATATCAAAGGCCTCTTCTAAAGCCATTACCAGCTCGACTGTGTCGAGCGAGTCGGCTCCAAGGTCGTTTTGAAAGTTTGACGTTTGCTTGACTTCGCCAGAGTCAACGCTGAGCTGTTCTGCAACGATAGAACGTACTTTCTCGAGGATCGCTTCCTGGGACATTTCCGTGAAGACATGACGCCGCATCCTACGGGCTCACGGTAAGTAGTTAACAACAGTGACGGGAGAACGACGAATCTGTTCAACTTTGCTCAAGCAGAGTAAACTTTGATACAGGTCAAGCTTTGGAAAAGGACTTATGTCCCACGCTGTCAAGATCTACGACACATGCATCGGTTGTACACAGTGCGTGAGGGCATGCCCTCTCGATGTATTGGAAATGGTGCCCTGGGATGGGTGCAAGGCAGGTCAGATTGCTTCGTCTCCGCGAACTGAGGATTGCGTTGGATGTAAGCGATGTGAGACAGCTTGCCCAACTGATTTCCTAAGTATTCGGGTCTATCTAGGTGATGAGACCACCCGAAGTATGGGATTGGCTTACTGACCTTTGTTAGTTTCAAGGTCTTTGAGCTAGTTTCATTCATGAATCTCATAAGCTCGGCCCGGCATTAGCCGGGCTTATGTATGTGTGGAATTGTTGCTGTTATTGGTTCTCGGGAGGCAGCGCCTTTGCTCCTAGAGGGTCTTAGGCAGCTTGAATATCGTGGATATGATTCCGCTGGCCTTGCCACAATTCAAGAAGTTGAAAAAGATGGATTAGGGCTTCTTAGTTGTAAGCGAGCGCAAGGAAAATTAAATAATCTTTCTTCCTTAGTTGAGAAATTTGGCTCCCCTGGCCATTTAGGTATTGGTCATACACGTTGGGCAACTCATGGAAAACCCGAAGAGAGAAATGCTCATCCTCAAAGGGATATCTCTGGAGAAATCGCTGTTGTTCAAAATGGAATTATTGAGAATCACAGATTTTTACGAAAAGAACTTGAAGCTGAGGGAGTCAGTTTCTCTTCTGAAACTGATACAGAGGTAATTCCTCATTTGATTGGTAGAGAACTTAAGAGGATGCAGTCAGATGGAGGCGTGATTTCGGGTTCCTTGCTCTTGACTGCTGTACAGAACGTTACAAAGGAACTAACCGGAGCCTATGCATTGGCAGTTGTTTGGGCGCGCACTCCTGAGGCTCTTGTGGTTGCCAGAAGACAAGCGCCTCTTCTTATAGGCCTAGGAGAAGGGGAATTTCTGTGCGCAAGTGATACACCGGCATTGGCTGGTTTTACTAGAACAATTTTGCCAATGGAAGATGGCGAAGTGGCTTTATTAACACCGCTTGGGATTGAGTTATATAACGCTGAGGGTAAACGCCAACAAAGAAGTCCTTCTTTATTGACTGGCATTGACCATGTAGTTGATAAGCGAAATTTCCGCCATTTCATGCTCAAGGAGATTCATGAGCAGCCTGATACTGCTGAGTTGTGGGTAGCCAGACATTTGCCTGCTGGTTTGCCGCCAACTTCACCGGTTGCATTGCCTTTCGATGAATCTTTTTATCAAGGAATTGAGCAAATTCAGATTCTTGCTTGCGGAACTAGCCGCCATGCGGGAATGGTTGGAGCATATTTATTGGAGCAGTTCGCTGGGATCCCTACTTCAGTTTTTTATGCAAGTGAATTTCGTTATTCGGCTCCTCCATTAGCCCCTAATACGTTAACTATTGGAGTTACACAGTCAGGTGAAACTGCAGACACACTTGCTGCTTTGGCTATGGAGTTTGATAGACGAAAAGCCAATGGGGATCCTGCTTTTGCCTCTCGTCAATTAGGTATAACGAATAGGGTAGAAAGTTCTTTAGCTCGTCAAGTCCCAAATATTCTGGATATTGGAGCAGGTATCGAAGTGGGTGTTGCTGCTACTAAGACTTTCTTAGGACAATTACTTGCGTTTTATGCATTAGCTCTTGATTTTGCAGCTCGCAAAAAAAGCCGATCTTCTGATGAGATTATTAGTCTTTCGAATGAACTTAGGTTAGTTCCCAATTATTTGAGATCGCTTATTCATAGACATGATCAATTATCAGAACAGTTAGCTCATCGTTTTACAGATACTCAGGATGTAATTTTCTTAGGACGTGGAATTAATTATCCTATTGCTCTTGAAGGTGCGTTAAAGCTTAAGGAGATTAGCTATATCCATGCTGAAGGATATCCTGCTGGTGAAATGAAGCATGGTCCTATTGCTTTAATTGATCCTAGAGTTCCTGTTATATCGATAGCTATGCCTGGCATGGTTTTTGAGAAGGTTTTAAGCAATGCGCAGGAAGCAAAAGCGCGTGATGCCCAGTTGATAGGTGTTGCTCCAGAGGGACCAGCGACGGATATTTTTGATGCTCTTTTACCTTTACCCGAAGTTAGTGAGTTGATTAGTCCTTTGCTTTCAGTAGTCCCTATGCAATTGCTTAGTTATCACATTGCGGCACATAGAGGGCTTGATATAGATCAGCCTAGGAATTTGGCAAAGAGCGTAACTGTGGAATAGTTATCATTTAATTAGTAAGCATTTTTGCAATTCGACCATAGCGATCTTCAAAACGAACTATGTCATCTTCACCTAGATATGCTCCGCTTTGAACTTCAATTAATTCAACAGGCATTCTACCTGGGTTAGTTAGTCGATGTTTGCATCCTAATGGGATATAGGTACTTTGATTTTCGCCGATTAATTGTTTGTTTCCATCTTGTTCTACTAATGCGGTCCCTTTGACAACTACCCAGTGTTCTGCTCGATGATGATGCATTTGCAGAGAAAGACTTGCCCCTGGCTTAACTTCTATTTTCTTTACTTGCCAGCGACTACCTTCTACAACACTGGTGTAATTACCCCAGGGCCTATAAATTTTACGATGAGCTTTTGCTTCAGGACTTCCATCTACTTCTAGTTGCTTAACGATAGTTTTTACGTTTTGAGCTTCTTCTCGATTAGCAATTAATACTGCATCATCAGTTTCAACAACCACAAGATCTTTGACTCCAAGCCCAACTACTAGACGATGTTCACTGCGGAGGTAGCAATTCTTGCTGCCTTCTGAAATTACTCTTCCTCTAAGAACATTTCCATCTTGATCCTTATCTCCTGTTTCCCATAATGCGCTCCAGCTTCCAACATCACTCCACCCTGCATTTAGAGGGAGCACAGTTCCAAGCTTTGTTTTCTCCATTACAGCCACATCAATCGCAATATTTGGGCATTTAGCGAAGGCTTCTCTCTCTATTCTTAAAAAGTCGAGATCAGGTACGTCTTGCTCAAGTGCTGCTCTACATGAGCTCACAACTTCTGGCGCAAGTCTTTCTAATTCACTGAGCATTGCACTTGCTTTGAATAGAAACATGCCACTGTTCCATGTAAAGCGACCATCTTTTAAAAATTTTTCCGCTGAATGCTTATTTGGCTTTTCTACAAATCTTTCGATTTCAACTCCGTGAGGATTTTTATTGTCTAAGCATTCTTTTGCCTCGATATATCCATATCCAGTTTCTGGGGATGTTGGGACGATTCCAAAGGTAACTAATCGACCTTCCTCGGCATAACTCCTGCCAGCTTCTATTACCCTCAGAAATTCCTCAACATTCCTGATTAAATGATCGGCTGCTAAAACAAGTAGTAAAGGATCTTCGCCTTGCTCGGTAGCTTGCAAAGTTGCTAATGCAACGGCTGGAGCAGTATTTCTACCAATAGGTTCAAGCAATATTGAACTTGGTTCAACACTTATCTGCCGCATTTGTTCGGCAACTATGAATCTATGGTCTTCGTGACAAATTAGTAAAGGCTCTGAAAGGCCTCTAAGCCCTTTTAGGCGTTGTTGAGTTTGTTGCAATAAAGTTTGTTCACTACTTCCACTGAGAGCCCAGTACTGCTTTGGGTAACTGGCTCTTGATAGTGGCCAAAGCCTAGTACCGGTGCCACCACAAAGGATTACTGGAATTAAGGGTGTGATGCTCACTTTCCACTCTTATCTTGATTAAGAATCGCGCAAGATACCTTTTTTTGTCGACTTCTCATAGTTCTAAAAGACCTTTAGGTGGTGTGAGTCTTAGCCATCCATCACTTATGTGCACTTCTGGAACGATGGCTTTAACGAATGGCACAAGGACCTTGCGCCCATTTGAAAGTTCTATTTCAAGTAAGTCATTACCTCCTTTATTTAAATCCGTGACAATGCCTATAGCAGGTTTTTCTTTGTCGAGTCTGGCTTCAAGACCAACTAGATCTAAGAAGTGAAACTCTCCTTTCGCAAGTTTTGGTCTGTTATTAGCTTTCACAAGTAGTTTCATCCCAACAAGCTCTTCTGCTTTGTCTCTATTGGTAATTCCTGCCAATCGAACTACAAACAGTGTTTTTCCAGGTAGTTGCCTGCCATTAATCAGCTGTACTTCCATAGGGCATTCATCTGTCTCTTGAAGCCATCTCTGTCCTGGCTTTGTAAAGCGCTCTGAGAAATCACTGCTGGGATTAACCCGCAACTCACCTTTTAGCCCTTGCGGTGAAACAAGAGTGCCGACGTTGAGCCATTCATCTCGACTTGTCATCGACTAAGAGCGTTCCATTCGATAATGAACTTAATATCTATTCCTATGTGATTTGACCTGTGGCTTCTTCTCCAGCACAAATTTTGCCAGGATCTACTGTCATCGTTAACGATATTCGGTCGATCTATAATGGTTACAAGGGGTTTGTACAGCGTATTAGTGATGATAAAGCGGCAATTCTGTTTGAAGGTGGCAACTGGGATAAATTGATAACCTTGCCAGTTAAAGATCTTACTTTAGCTTGACTTAAAATTAATAAATGTTGTATTTGCAATTAAAATGACACATATTTAATTATATTTTTTGCAATAATTAATCTACTTAGCCTACTATCTTTCGTGTAGTTTATTCATGGCCATGTAAGCAGCTGCTTTTTCTGCTTCTTGTCGTGAGCCTCCATAGCCTTCGCCTATGAATTGGTTTTTAAGAAGTACTTTGTAGAAGAACCTTTTTGGGTCACCATGTTGTTTGCTTTGTTCTTGAATTTCATATTTTGGGAGATCTCTTCCTCTAGCTTGGATCCATTCCTGAAGAGCTGATTTTGGATTTTGCTTATGTGGGTCGGCCAAAAAAGCAATGCTGGCTTCTTCCCAATAGGGTTTTAGCCAATTATGAATTGCATGTAGGTCATTGAAGCATTCGTAAAGTGCACCAATTAGTGCCTCAGTGGCTTCTGCTTCAAGGGTTTTGCATGCAGATTGATCCCCTGATGCTTTAGGTCCAGTAATCAAGATTTCTTTAATGCCAATTTGTTGACCTACTAGAGCTAGCCAACGATCGCTTACAAGTTGAGCGCGCAATTCAGATCTTTCCCCGACGCTCATTGCGGAGTAGTTTCTG
Source organism: Prochlorococcus sp. AG-463-P14 (assembly GCA_003209275.1). Lineage (GTDB taxonomy): Bacteria > Cyanobacteriota > Cyanobacteriia > PCC-6307 > Cyanobiaceae > AG-463-P14. The sequence goes on along the minus strand of QCRX01000017.1, from coordinate 297 downwards.
TCTATAAATTCTGAAGCTGCGAGCCTCAGTACAGCATCTCCAAGAAATTCAAGTCGCTCATGGTTTCTTGGAAGGTGCGCAGAGGTATGAGTTAGTGCTTCGTCAATTTTTAGAAGACGAGGGTGACCCTTTTCTTCTTTAAAAAGATGACGAGCATTATGAATATTAATTTTTTCTAGAAAGGTCTGGAGTTGTGTTGTCCTTCCTTTGGAAATTGTTTGCGAAGTGTGTTCTGTCATCACTGCCAACCCGTTTATGTCTTGCCTAAGCGCCTAGATGAAATGGTAGCGCGTCTTC
>QCRX01000016.1 GCA_003209275.1 Prochlorococcus sp. AG-463-P14 | reverse complement strand
TCAACTGCAAGCATCCTCACTAAAGATTTAATGCCCTTACCCGAAGCATTTTCATATGGAACTGAATATATACAAACAAAAGCACAATGTTTACAAGAGCTAGAGAATCATGCCTTAGCACAGAAAATTATTGCTGTATTCCCAACACTTGTTTTCGGAGGAAAGGTGGATGGGACTAGTCCCTTCCCAACAAGCTATCTGACAGGAGGACTTTTAGAAGCCGTTCGTTGGTTATGGCTTGCAAGATGGTTTAAGGGTTTTTCTAGATTTCATTTTATTCACGCAGAGGATATAGCACGCGTTTGTGGTCATTTAGTTCTAAACAGTCATGGCATAAATCAAGAACCTTCTCAAGGCAACCTAAGACGTTTAGTACTAGCTCAGCCCTCTTTAACCATTGATCAAGCAATCGATACTCTTTTGGCGTGGAGAGGCATAAGAAAAACCCCTAAGATTCCTCTAAAGAACTGGTTAGTCAATGCTCTGATCAAAATACTCCCTATACAAGTAAATTCTTGGGACCTCTTCAGCATCAAGCAAAGACACTTTGACCATAATCCAATAAGTCCGCCAAATAGATTCGGGCTCCAAAGTCACGCCACTACACTTAGGGAAGTTTTACTCGATTCAGGCTTGAAAAAAAGATAGAAACGACTTTAGGAGTTAAAATCAATTCAGAAATTACAAATCTTATGTCTTCAATGCTTCGATCTATAGCAGCTGCCTGTTGCGCACTGATCTTGGTACTCGGTCTAGGAGTGTCCTCAGCACAGGCTAAAACTGTAGAAGTAAAGCTAGGAACAGATGCTGGAATGCTTGCCTTTGAGCCAAGCACAGTAACTATCAGTGCAGGTGACTCGGTCAAATTCGTCAACAACAAATTAGCTCCTCATAATGCTGTCTTTGAAGGTCATGAAGAACTAAGCCATTCTGACCTTGCCTTCGCTCCAGGAGAATCTTGGGAGGAGACGTTCTCTACAGCTGGCACATATGATTATTACTGTGAGCCTCACAGAGGAGCTGGAATGGTTGGAAAAGTAGTTGTTAACTAGCTCAAATCAAGAATAGATACTTTTCTATTTCGAATATTTCTTCCAAAGCTTGAGGTGAGGGTCAAACAAAACCCCTCACCTTTTTTTTTCAATAGAAATCTTTTAAAAAATAAATATAAAGGGCGCTCTACCTTTTCAAGTTTAACTCGCATAATATTGAAGTCAGGTCAAGTGAAAATCCTAATGTCTCATGAAGAGCTCAACGATTTCATTCATGCTGCTGAACGCAGTCTAGCTCTACGAAAAGAGCTTAAAGATTGCAACAATTATCAGATGATTCTGGATCTTGCAAAAAAACTTGGCTTCAACATATCCCTTTACGACCTTCAAGATGATATTAAAGATGAGAGAATAAGAGAATGGTTCGAGTCAAGCAAGATAAATCCAATCAAGAATCCATATCGCTAAGCAAATTAAATATTTATATGCTTTACGTAATATAGAAAACAATGCATTCAAATAATTAAAGCTATGTCATCAACAGGCTTATAAAACATCCCTTTTAGGTTAGATAGTCAACAAGCCTTCCTTATTTATTTTTTTATATACATCCTTTATTCGAGATGATAGAGATCACCGAACCTTTAGAAGAAGACCGTACACATTAGATCGGTTCCCCTACTAAACAAACTAAGTCAAAAAATCATATTTTCTTGAGACAAAGCCCCAATCCAATGCAATATCAGGCTGATCAATTCACGGAAAAAGCCTGGAGTGCATTTTTTTTAGCGCAAAACCTAGCTAAACAAAGAAACCATCAGAACATTGAGACTGAGCATCTCCTATTTACTTTGGTTAAGGAAAATAATCTCGCCAAAGGAATTATTCAGAAAACAGATGCCTCACTCGTGCGAATTGAAGAAGAATTAGAAAAGCACCTCCAGAAACATCCCACTCTAAGATCTGAGCCCGAATCAATTTACCTAGGCAAAGCTTTAAATAAAGCTTTGGAAAATGCAAATAATGAAAAAAGATCATTTGGCGATAGCTTTATATCAGTTGAACATCTTCTCCTAGGCCTGGCGAGTGACAAACGCTGTTGTATGGAGATACTCGAGAATGAGAGTGTTAACAGAACCAATCTTCTTAAGGCAATAAATGGCATCCGCGGGAATCAAAAAGTGACAGATCAAACGCCAGAAGCAAAATTCGAATCTCTCATAAAATATGGGAGAGACTTAACTGCCGCAGCACGTGACGGCAAGCTTGATCCAGTAATTGGAAGAGATGATGAAGTAAGAAGAACAATTCAAATACTCAGTCGTCGAACAAAAAACAATCCTGTACTCATAGGGGAACCAGGAGTAGGCAAAACTGCAATTGTCGAAGGCCTAGCTCAACGAATAATTAATGGTGATGTTCCATCAGCACTTCAGGAGCGCCATTTAATAGCTCTTGACATGGGTGCACTAATTGCAGGCGCAAAATTTCGAGGTGAATTTGAAGAAAGACTAAAAGCTGTTCTGAAAGAGGTCACAGCTTCTAATGGTCAAATAGTTCTATTTATTGATGAAATACATACCGTCGTTGGCGCAGGCGCCTCTGGAGGTGCCATGGATGCGAGCAACCTCCTAAAGCCTATGCTTGCCAGAGGAGAACTAAGGTGTATAGGTGCAACAACACTCAAGGAACACCGCCAACATATAGAAAAAGATCCTGCACTTGAAAGAAGATTTCAACAAGTTCTAGTAAATCAACCATCAGTAGAAGATTCGATCTCAATTCTTCGTGGTTTAAAAGAACGTTATGAAGTTCACCATGGTGTTCGAATATCTGACAATGCTCTTGTAGCAGCTGCTTTATTAAGTGACAGATATATAACTGAGCGTTTTTTACCCGATAAAGCAATCGACTTAATAGATGAATCTGCCTCAAGGTTAAAAATAGAGATAACTTCCAAACCAGAAGAAATAGATGAGATCGACAGAAAAATTGTTCAATTTCAAATGGAAAAGCTATCACTCGGAAGGGAGTCTGATGCTGCCAGTAAAGAAAGACTAGAGAGAATCGAATATGAACTTAAAGATTTATCTAAACAACAACTATTACTTTCAAACCAATGGGAAGAAGAAAAGAAATCAATAGATCAGATCTCATCCATAAAAGAAGAGATTGAACGTGTTCAATTACAAATAGATCAATCTAAACGAAACTATGATTTAAACAAAGCGGCAGAACTCGAATATGGAACACTGGGAGAATTACAATCAAAACTTAAGGAAAAAGAATCTTCCCTCTCAAAGGAAGAAAGTTCAGAAAAAAAATCACTTCTGAGAGAAGAGGTTACTGAAGATGATATTGCCGAAGTAATTTCCAAATGGACATCTATCCCAATCTCAAAGCTGTTGCAATCGGAGATGGAAAAACTTCTATCTCTAGAGCAAGAACTTCATAGAAGAGTAATTGGTCAAAACAAAGCGGTTTCTTCTGTTGCAGAAGCAATTCAACGATCAAGAGCAGGAATGAGCGACCCTCAACGCCCAATAGCGAGCTTTTTATTCCTAGGGCCTACTGGTGTTGGAAAAACCGAGCTTTCCAAAGCGTTGGCTTATCAACTTTTCGATAGCGAAAATGCAATTGTTCGAATAGACATGTCTGAATATATGGAAAAACATTCAATTAGCCGTTTAATCGGAGCGCCTCCTGGATATGTAGGTTACGAAGCAGGTGGGCAATTAACAGAAGCCATAAGAAGAAAACCCTACTCATTAATACTTTTCGACGAAGTGGAAAAAGCTAATTCAGAGGTCTTTAATGTATTACTCCAAATCCTTGACGAGGGAAGAGTTACTGACGGCCAAGGTCGTACGGTAAATTTCAAGAATACTCTTATTATCCTTACTAGCAATATAGGTAGTCAGTCAATTATTGATTTATCAGATAAAGACAATAAAAATAATGAAATTGAACGAGTTGTAAATTCAGCATTAGCATCACACTTCAGACCTGAATTTTTAAACAGACTAGATGAGTTTATTATTTTTAACAGCCTAAATAAAAAAGAGCTTGAACAAATCGTGAACTTACAAGTTCAAAGATTAAACAAAAGGCTAATTGAAAAAAATCTAAGTTTAAAGATAAGTGATTCTGCTATTGAGTGGATCGCGAATATTAGTTATGACCCGAATTATGGAGCACGCCCATTAAAAAGAGCAATACAAAAAGAATTAGAAACCCCTCTAGCAAAGGCAATCCTAAATGGTCAATATCTAAGCGGAGAGATGATAAAGGTTGACATCGAAAGTGATCACATCAAATTAAGTTAGTAATATTTTATTTATCATGTCATAACATGAGTTACAGTAGTCAAAGAAAAATTAACCAATACTTCTGAAAAGATTTTCTTTTGGTTCAAAAGATTGATTAGAACTTCTTACTATTTGTAGATACTATTAATTCAATGACCCTTCAGGATTAAAAAATACAACCAAGTTTACTTCTATTTCTCGAAACCAAAAGAATTAAATCTGAGTAGATTTAGCTTTCTACTGAAACCTTAGGCACACCAAGAATAATTCTCATCGATATCTATCATTCAATCAGATTGGTTCATTAAAACCATTCTGGTGTCAACTCAAAACGAGATGCGTTGTAGTCATTTTCACGAGCTTCGGTTCGCCAGCAACACGTTCTTCCTTCATCATTGCTTAGCAAATGAGAATTTGCCCATTCCCATACTAATTTTGCACTTGACTCCATACCAACATTTTCCATAATCCTCAGGTCTAAAGCTCCTGCTGAATGAAGTTTTTTCCATTCAGGTAACAGAGGATCATCGATGTTGATTAAAAAAGTATGATCGAATTGTTCTTTTAGTTTCTTCTCAAGAGGCCTAAGACTAGAAAAATCAACAACAAACCCAAATTCATCCAGCTTCTGAGCTGCAAACCAAAATGTAAAGCTACGACTATAACCATGAACATATCTACAATGACCAGGATGTTTCCATTGCCTATGACAACATGGGTAACCCTCAAAATGCTTGGTACAACTGTAATTAAAACTAGTCATAGACATATAAAAGATGTTTTAAAGGACTCATGAACCGTCGAGAAACTAATCCTTATGTTTTATGACTGATATGGAATCAATTAGCAAAAAATTCATAGACAAACTTCGTTTTACTCAAGATGGACTAATCCCAGCTATTGCTCAGGACTGGTTAGACGGATCCATTTTGATGATGGCGTGGATGAACCGCATCTCAATAGAAGCAACAATCCAAACTGGAGAAGTGCACTATTGGAGTCGCAGCAGGCAGGAGCTTTGGCACAAAGGAGCCACTAGTGGCCATACGCAAATTCTGAAAGGAATTCGATACGACTGTGATGCAGATACTATGCTTCTCACAATTGAACAGACAAATGATATTGCTTGTCACACAGGTGAGCGGAGCTGCTTCTTCGAAACAGTAGGGATAAATACACCGGAAGGAAAGCAACTTAATTCCCAACCTCCTTCAGATACCTGCAGTGAATTATTTCGAGTCATCAATAACCGTTGCTCAGTACCAGAACCAGAGAGCTATACCAATTACCTGTTAGAAGGCGGAGATAATCGAATTCTAAAAAAAATAGGCGAAGAAAGTGCTGAATTTGTCATGGCTTGCAAAGACAAAGATCAAGATGCAATCGCTAATGAGGCCGCTGATTTGATTTTTCATATCCAAGTAGCACTGGCAAACCACAAAGTTAACTGGAGAGAGGTTCTGAAAGTACTTGCCAGAAGGAGAGCCGCTCCCCGTAGAAAATAATCGAATCAGAATGCATCTCAATTAGATCGCCATTTAAGGGTTTCAAAAGGGTCAGTTCATTCCTTCCAAAAGGTCGGACAAACAAATACTAAAGAAACTATTTAATAAGGGATAAAAAATGAATTCCGAACTCTTTCTTACACAACAAGAATAGAAACACTTTGGACCTAAGTTCAGTAAATGAAAGAGGTAATGATGGTGAGTTCTTTAAGCGCCTTTCTTGGAGAGATAGGACGGCATCAACTGCTAACACCTGAACAAGAACTCACCATGGGGAGAAAAGTTCAAGCCATGGTTGCAATCACTGATCGCTGTCATCTAGCAGGTGGAGCTGGTCCCGAATGCGAATATACCGATGAACAAGTTAAAACGATTCGTATTGGTGAAAGAGCGAAAAATCAGATGATCACTGCAAACCTCAGGCTTGTAGTCAATTTGGCAAAGAGATATCAGGGGAAGGGCTTGGATTTACTTGACTTAATTCAAGAGGGAACACTAGGCCTTACAAGAGCTGTAGAAAAATATGACCCAAAGCGAGGGCATCGTTTCTCAACCTATGCCTACTGGTGGATTCGCCAGGGGCTTAACAGAGCTCTTTCTACTCAAAGTAGGACAATCAGGATTCCTGTAAATGTAAATGAAAAGCTTACAAAGCTTAGAGCTGCAAAATCAAAGCTAATGCAAATGAATGGAACGCCTCCTTCTGCAGAGCAGCTCTCTAAGGCAATGAAAATTTCTCTCGCAGACGTAGAGGATTTACTTGCTTGTGAGTTAAGGAGTATTACTGTCAGTCTTCAAGGAATCGTCAAATCAAAATCAGATCCTTCAGAGTTAGTTGACGTTCTGCCAAGTGAACAGACACCTCCTATGGAATTAGCAGAGTTAGCCGAAAGGAGTGCTTATGTTTGGTCCTTATTAAATAAATCCAATCTCACACCCAAAGAACTCACCATAGTCACTCTTCGCTTTGGGTTAGATGGCTCTAATGAGTGGCGAACCTTAGCAGAAGTAGCTCGACATATGAACTGTAGTAGAGAATACTGTCGACAAGTAGTCCAAAGAGCTCTCCGTAAGCTACGTAAAACCGGAGTACAAAATGGGCTTATTGAAAATAGCCTCTAGATATTTGACTCTTTAAAAGTCCATCTAGAATAATTTCCATAAGGGCACCAAAGAGTTCATCTTCTTCATTAGAAAAACAACCAGCAATAGAGAACTACACCTTCACGAAATCGATGACTGAGCATTACAAACCATCTGGAAGGACGGTCGAGGCTGAAGTTCTGGAAAGCTCTGTTATAGATGAAGGTACCTTCCGCAGGGTATTACTTAAAGCAGGGCGGGCTCTTGCTCAACCAGCTCTTGAGGCCCTCGAATTGATGATGGATTCCTCAACGCCTCCTCAAGTAAGAGTGACAATGCTTGCTGCACTTACATATTTACTAATGCCATTGGATTTAATCCCTGATCTAATACCTGTAGCTGGGTTTAGTGACGATCTGGTCGCTCTAACTGCAGTCGTAAGCATTTGGCGTAATCACATCACACCTGAAATAAAAAATCGTGCACAAAGCAAACTTAACAAGTGGTTTCCTCTTTAACGTTTATGTCACCTTGGTCTACAGAGTTTGAAGAAGAGCTTTCTCAGCTATTGAAAGATTGGCTGAAGCAACATGGACGTACCCAAGCAGATCTAAAAGAAAGCCTAGATGCATTATCTACACGCATGCCAGCCATACTAGAAGTGCTTAAAACTGAATATTCTCTTGGTGGTTTACCTAAACTAGCTGAAAAATTATCTCTAGTAGAAGAGGATTGGTATCAAAACAAAAAGCCTTCGCAAAAAGAAGATACTTCAGACAACAATAAAAACTCAATCAAAAATCAAACCTCATTAGATCCTTTTGGACAACTTGATCTAGTACTTCAGGAAATCCGTGATGATTGCGGTGACAATTAGCTAGTTAAGAACTATATAGGAAACAATCCAATATTAAATACTTAGCAGACATCCTCAAGATAACTCTTAAATACTAGAGAATCACTTCAAACGTCAAGTTCTCCCCAACGTCTACCAATATCAAACCCCCAAGATTTTGCAAGTAAAACGACTTGATCATGATTTGTACAGTTTTCTAACATTTCTCTCCTGCCAGCGACATGATCAAGAGACTCTACCAACCGATTAAGTTCGTCAACCTTTTGAAGGAACTTTTTAAGGTCACTTGCACTCATTGCTTCCTCTTTATGAATTGATAAAAAATTCTTTTATGAAAAGGTATCACACCGAACTTAAATCTGTTCTATTTACAAAGTAATTATTCAAGTTTGAACAAATAAAAAGTAAATCTGTAAGTTTTGATTAAGGAATTCAACGCAAGCAAGTTATTCTCAAATTTAAAATAACCCTAATACTTCACAGGAATGAATTTACCAAAGGTACAAAAAGAGGATATATTAGTAATCAAATATTCATTTACATGAAACTCTCAAAGTTGAAACAACAGATTTTTCAAAGTAAACTCCTTAATAGCCTATTATTACTAATTTTCATAGGAACTTTTTTTTGTTTTCCTATAAGCTCTTGGAGTTTTGAAAGAGCTTCAGGGGAAGAATTATTCATCCAACATTGCTCTGGTTGTCACGTGAATGGTGGAAATATTATTAGAAGAGGTAAAAACCTTAAACTCTCAGCCCTAAAACGTTATGGAATTGATAGCCCTGAAGAAATTGCGAAAATTGCTCGCTTAGGGACAGGAAGTATGAGTGGTTATCAAGAAGTTCTTGGAGAAGGAGGAGATCAACTTGTAGCTAATTGGATATGGGAAAAAGCTCAAAACGCCTGGATCCATGGATAAACCTCTAATTCAGTCCATATTCCTTGCTTCCAGTAAATATCTTCTTTAACAAGATCTTTAACGACATCCAAACTAATTGCTTCAAAAATACCAAAAACATACCTATTACATTTAGTTGGGCCGAGTGTGATCAACATACCCTTTTCCTTCAGAGTAGAAAGCCTAGTTAGGTGTTCTTCTCGAAAAGGTGCTCGCTTTTCTAGAGCATTTTCACAGTATTTACCCCAAAGAACAAATCGCTCCATGCGTTCAGCTTCTAACTCTTCAAGCTATATTATCCCTAAAATTGTTTTCCAAAGAGTTAAAAAAAGCTAAGTTATTTATAGATCTTTCAATTACTGATCATGTTAACTGGTAGCGACCTGCTCACCAAAGTCAAAGAACTGGGTGATGTAAGCAAATCTGATCTTGTTCGAGCTTGTGGATACATTTCAGATAAGAAGAATGGTGGTGATCGTCTTAATTTCACTGCCTTCTATGAAGCTCTACTAGAAGCAAAAGGTGTGAATCTTGACACTAAAGATGTTGTTGGTATTGGCAAAGGTGGTAGGAAACTAAGCTATATCGCTACAGTTCAAGGAAATGGAAATCTTTTAATTGGAAAGGCATACACAGCACTACTTGATCTTAAGTCTGGTGATGAATTTGAAATCAAACTAGGGCGTAAGCAAATAAAGCTTATTCGTGCTGGTAGTGATGACAACGAAGACTAAGTATTGCTTTTTAGTTTATTTTAATACTCTCCAACTAGAATCGTTATTACAACCAATAAAAAAAAACCAGAAATTTCTAAGTTTTTTTTCATTGCTTAAAAAGTTAAAAATTTTTCCTAATAAATTGCTTAAACTTATCCTGCAGCTTTACGAAGCTCACTACAAAATATACCTGCTTCATCAACTTCACATCCTGGAGCCGCGTTAAAAATACGCTTGACAAGAGCACTACCAATAATCGCACCATCTGCTCCTAAAGTTCGCACTTCAGTCACTTGATCAGGTCCCGAAATTCCAAAGCCAACAGCGACAGGAATAGAAGATATCTCCTTAACTTGTTTTATAAGTGACTTAACTCTTTGATCTAAAACTGACCGTTCACCAGTAACGCCTGTCACACTAACCAAATAGGTAAAGCCCCTACTACTTTGTGCAATCCTTGCAAGTCTTTCAGCAGGTGTAGTAGGTGCAATCAACAAAACCAGATCTAAACCTTGACTTGCTGCCAAAGGAGACAAAACTTCTGCTTCTTCTAAAGGAAGATCAGGTACAACAAGACCTGCAGCTCCCGAATCTGATGCCTCTTTACAGAATCGCTGCATTCCACGATTAAGTAATGGATTGCTATATGTAAAAAGAAGGATAGGAACAGTTAATTTACCTTTAAGGGAACTCAACATCTTCAAGACACTTTTAGGAGTAGTTCCGGCTTTCAAGGCACGTGAGGCCGCAGCTTGAATTACAGGGCCATCCGCCAATGGATCACTATAAGGAATTCCTAATTCAATAATGTCAGCACCTGATTCCTGCAGCTTGATTAAAATCTCAGCAGAAATAGACAAGTTAGGGTCACCAGCCATTATAAAAGGCATTAAGGCAGTGCCTTTCCTTTCTCGAAGCTGATTGAAGCAAGAACTGATAGTACTAATTGGCATAAACTTAGGTTCTAAGGTCTATTGCTAAGGAAGGAATACATAAAATCTAAATGGGAGGATTCAGTAAAATAATATATCAATCAGTTTTGGGATTAAGAGCCTCTTTATTATCTTCCATCTCTTCTATTAAACGAATCTGTTCTTCCTCCGACATAGATTCAAATTGAGCGGCTAATTCAGATTTAGTTAATTCATCATAAGCTTTTCTATAGCGTTTCCGCTGCTCTACAAAAGTCATCTTACCCGTAAATACACGACGGAGATAAGATCCTGTCCAGCCAAAAACAACCAGGACAAGGACAGCTTCAGCCGCTATTCCCGCTGAAGCTCCGTCAAATCCTATAAGACGAAAGCCCTCATAGCCAATTGCACCTAAAGCTAATACAGCTAGACCTATTTGAAAAACCGTCGCACGTGTCAATCTCTTAAACCTCTCCTTGACCATTAAGGCGCAAATTTAGGAATGGGGCAAAAAGAATCAATCCCGGGAAAAACAAAAAGACAAATCCATAAATAACAAGCCTCTCAAGCTTGCCCATGATGTTCCAACGACTATTCATCCAGTAATAAAGTAGAAGTGGTACAACGACCAAATAAAGGAAGCCCAGGGTTGTATAAGCTCCAAGCAAAAGCAACGTGTGGTTCATGATTTGGTTCCTAATGCCAGAAGGGACATTATGAGATAAAACAGATGAGGTAAATCTAAGATGTATCCAGGGCAATAGCCCAACTTCTGAAGGGAGCATGGCGGAATTGGTAGACGCAGCGGACTTAAAATCCGTAGGTCGTAAAAGACTGTGGGGGTTCAAGTCCCCCTGCTCCCATTGATGAACAGCTAATTTTCCAAGATCTCACTTAATTTCTCTATAGAAAAAATACAGATAGAAAAAACTCATCCCACATAGAGAAAGGGCCTAAATTTCACAGAAGCTTCAAGCTCTTCTATTGTTTTCTTTTAGCAAAATGGACCACTTAAGCGATTCACCTGCATGAAATGGGGTTATTGAAGAATATGAATCTGTTTTACCCTTCAAATTAAATGCCTCAGGAACAACTTGAGTACGTTTAATCAAGGTAACTGAACCTTCATTCAAAGGTAATCCATAAAAAGAAGGGCCATTCTCGCTAGTGAAGGCTTCAAGTTGATCAAGTGCAGCTTCTTGCTCAAAAACTTCCACATAACTTTCTAATGCGTAAGGTGCATTGAAAATTCCTGCGCACCCACACGAATTTTCCTTAAAGTTGCGTAAATGTGGAGCAGAGTCAGTTCCGAGAAAAAAACACTTTCTTCCACTAGTAGCGGCTCGGCGCAAAGCAAGACGATGCTGTTCTCTCTTAGCCACAGGAAGACAGTAAAAATCACTTCGTATTCCGCCATCAAACATTGCATTACGATTGATATGCAAATGATGAGGAGTAATAGTTGCAGCAAGAGTAGAAGAATTGTTTTCCACAAATTGAACTGCCTGTTTAGTCGTTATATGCTCCAAAACAACACGAAGGCTTGGGAAACGATTCAATATTGGTTCTAAATGACGATCAATAAAGACTTCCTCTCTATCAAAAATATCGACATCGGAATCTGTAACTTCTCCATGAATAAGTAGTGGCATTCCAATCTCTTCCATTGTCTCAAAAAGAGAGCCTATGGAGCTTATATCACTAACGCCATTCGATGAGTTGGTTGTTGAATTGGCTGGATATAGTTTTGCTGCCGTGAAAACACCTGTCTGATGACCTTTCTTTAATACATCTGGAGAAAAATCATCCGTCAAATAAGCTGTCATTAATGGTGTAAATGGAAGCCCTGATGGAATTGCATCTAGAATTCTCTGACGATACTTAATAGCAGCGCCAACACTTTTAATTGGTGGTATTAAATTTGGCATGATAATCGCACGTCTAAACACTCGAGCGGTATAACCAACAATAGACTCTAAAATTTCGCCATCTCTAAGATGTACATGCCAATCGTCAGGCTGTCGAAGTGTGATTTGTTCAGATGAAAGATTCACAACCATTCACTCAAAATCTGAGGACTCAAAGGTTAGTGTCCTTACTGAGACAATGAGATCTGATGATTTGAAAGGTACGAATACTATCGCCATTGATAATTTTTGTACGAGAAGCCCCTGTTTCCTCATCTCAAAAGAAGCTGCACGAAAATTAATTATAAGAATAGGCCGCATAATCAATAATTGCTAGATAACAAGAGAAATTCTTGAGTTCAAACAACTTCACTCTTTCTTTCATGTGCAGAAAGAAGTCACCTCTTAGAGGCAGAATTCAATAAACATATTGGGGACTAATGCCAACGCTCTTACTTTCAGCACTGGAAGTTGTAATAGGGATAGGACTGCTATTTGGCGGTGGGGAATTGTTTGTTCAAGGATCAGTTGCATTAGCGTTGATCCTTGGAATTCCCCAACTAGTAATAGGGCTAACAATAGTTTCTTTAGGAACTAGTGCTCCTGAACTTTTTGTAAGCATAAGTTCCGTCCTGAAAAATTCTGACGCCCTTGCCGTAAGCAATGTGGTTGGCAGCAACATTTTTAATGTATTGGTGGTTCTAGGAAGTAGCGCGCTTGTACTTCCATTGAAAGTAAAAAGTCGGTTAGTGAGAAGGGATGTCCCACTACTTCTGACTGTCTCTGCTGCTGTTTGGGGAATGGCATCATCAGGACGAGTTACTTGGCAATCAGGGATAGCACTGTTAATTGCCTTAGCCATAAACACTATCTGGGAAATCCGAACAGTCCGAGAAAACCCAATTGAGACCGAAGCGGCTGAACCAGATATCAAAGCCGAGAGCTCTGATAATAATTGGTTAAGAGCAAGTATTCGAGTTTTAGGAGGGCTTTTGCTGCTTGCTTGGGGATCCAATCTTCTTGTAAATGGAGCTAAAACGGCTGCTGCATCACTTGGAATTAGTGAGGCAATTATTGGACTAACAATAGTTTCTATAGGCACATCAATGCCTGAATTAATCACATCATTAGTAGCAGCAATTCGCGGTCGGACAGATCTCGCTATTGGAAATGTAGTGGGAAGTAGTTTGCTTAATCAACTACTAGTTCTTGGCAGCAGTGCTGTCGCGACAGGGAGCAGAGGTCTTCAGGTAGATGAACTACTAATACAAAGAGACCTTCCAGTGATGGTACTAACGACACTAGCTTGCATGCCAATCTTCTGGACAAAGGGAAAGATTAGTAGATTTGAGGGTGGAGTGCTTTTAGGCCTCTATATATGCTATTTAACAGATCAAATACTACCGATCACTATGCCAACATTTCATGACGAATTTCGACTTTTCATGATGTGTTTAGTCCTACCAATTACCACAATAGTGATAACACTTAAAGCAATTATCTACTGGAATCATAAGAAAGAAAAAAGAATACTTTACTAAGAGGTTAATTCAATATTCGATCAATCATTAATAAATAGAGGAATAGATTTAGACCATTGTGACAAACTCTTCTGAAATTGTTGGATGTAATGCCATTGTTTTATCGAAGTCAGATTTTTTTGCACCCATTGTTATAGCAATAGAAGCCATTTGAATTATTTCTGCTGCATGTTCGCCAATCATATGACATCCAATTATTTTATCGGTTTTTGTATCAACAATCAGCTTCAAAAGACATTTCTGCTGGCTTTGAGTTAGAGCTTTAGACATTGATCTAAATCTAGCTCTAAATACCTTGACAATCTTCTCTCCATAGAGAGAGATTGCTTCTTCCTCTGTGAGTCCAACTGTAGCAATCTCTGGTTGACTAAATACTGCAGTTGGTATCAATTTATAATTAACATCTCTAGGCTTGTTTCCAAAAAGAGTATCAGCAAAGGCTCTCCCCTGATCTATTGCAACAGGTGTAAGCTTAAAACGATCCGTTACATCACCTACTGCAAAGATATGAGGTATATTTGTAGTCAAGTTTTTGTCAACAATAATTCTCATATCTACTGATTGAACCCCCGCAGCTGGGAGATCCAATCCTTCAAGGAAAGGTTCCCTTCCAATAGCAAAAAGTACTGCTTCACAAGAAATATGGTCGTTAACATTACTTATAATATTTAAGTCTCCTATTTTTCCTTTTATCTCAACTGGGTTTTGATTAAAAAGGATTTCGATGCCCTTCATTTGCATGTCTTTCTGAAGTTCATCTGAAAGCTCTCTATCAAAACCACGTAGTAAATGTTTTCCTCGGACCAACTGTGTAACCTTAACTCCTAAGCCATTAAGGATAGAGGCGAACTCACAAGCTATAAATCCTCCTCCAACAACTACAAACTTCTGGGGAAATTTTTTCTGAATGAACATATCATCACTTACTAAACCCAATTCTGAGCCTGGAATACTTGGTCGAATTGGTCTTCCACCAACAGCAATCAAGATCCGCTTTGCTTTAATTTCCATCAAAGGCTTTTCTCGATCCGAAGACAAAACAAGAATTGTGTGTGGGTTAACGAATTTTCCCCATCCTTGAATAAGTTCAACACCTGCATTCTTTAATAAATTAATATGAAGTGCATTTAGGCGGTCTACTTCTTCTCTTATATTTGACAATAAAATGGCTGAATTAATACTCCAATCTTTAAAATCAACCCCAAAGTTAGAAGCATTTTCTATATATTCACTATATAAAGATCCATACACTAATAATTTTTTTGGAACACATCCTCTAATTACACAGGTCCCGCCAACACGATCCCCTTCAACAACTGCTACTCGGAATCCGTAGCTTGCAGCCCTTTTTGCAGCAGCAAGTCCCCCAGAACCAGCACCTAAAACAATCAAGTCAAAATCAGTGTCCAAAACAAGCAGTCACAAGCTCATAAACTCAATTCTCCTTCGTATATATAAACAAGTCAAAAAAATCGAAGAAGAATCACATTTGTCCCTAATAGCTAGCAAATAATCCCCTATTACCTCAAAAAGCCTTAATTTATATCCTTCCGAAACAGCTTTTCAAGGATGTGTGGCTCGACAGCAGCCTTCTCATCAATCAACCCTAGAATTTACCAAGAACAACTTCTAGATAACTAAATAGGCTCAAAGGATGGGAATTCAGTCAACTTTTGCAAAAGCCCTAAGCTGGGAAGAGTTATCAAGATTCGTCTTTGAGGAGCCAGATCTTGTTCAAGGCCCTACCAATCCATATGCATTGCTACGACTTTTTGGGCAAGATGAAAGTTCTGTAAGAGTAACTCTATACAGGGATAATCATGCTTGGTGCCCATACTGTCAAAAGGTTTGGCTTTGGCTTGAATGGAAACAGATCCCATATAAAATCAAAAAAGTAACTATGCGTTGCTATGGAAATAAAGAAAGCTGGTATCTAAACAAAGTCCCTTCTGGAATGCTTCCTGCTATTGAAATAGACAATCAAGTTATTACAGAAAGTGATGATATTCTTTTGGCTTTAGAAAATTCTTTTGGGCCACTTGGTCTCTCGATGAAGCATCAAAAAGTCCTTAAATTAAGAAATTTAGAGCGCAAACTATTTTATGCATGGTGCATGTGGCTATGCAGACCGTCTTTATTTAAACAACAAGAAAGAAAGCGCAAAGAACAATTTCAAATTCAAGCGGGCGAAATGGAAAAAGAATTGTTATCCACAGAAGGAGCATGGCTCGGTGCAGATTCCAGTAATTCAAACTCCATTCATCCAGGCAGCTCCGATGTGATTTTTATACCTTATGTAGAGAGAATGAATGCATCTCTAGCCTATTACAAAGGTTTTAAGCTTAGAGAAGAGCATCCTGCTATAAATAAATGGTTAACTGAATTAGAGAAGCTCTCTGAATATTTAGGAACTCAGGGTGATATGCATACACACTCACATGACCTGCCCCCACAAATGGGAGGGTGTTGGATCGACCAAAATCCTGACCAACAAAAAATTTCCAAACAAATAGATAGTGGCGAAGGACTTGGGGAACTTGAAACTACATTCTCTAGCGAAAAACTACAGAAAGAAAAACGACCAGAAGCCCTTGCTCTTTACAGAGTAATTAAACACAAGGAACGTATTAAAAAGATAAATCCTCTAGATCAAGAATTTCTAGACCAGCCCTTAAGAGCGGCATTAACAACAATGATGCTAGGCAAGGATTGCAAGCCTGAAAAAGGTAGCGCTGCGGGATTGCGCTATATAAAAGATCGGATCTCTGTACCAAGAGACATGCCACTATTATCTGCAAGGGTATTTCGACAAGCATTGGAAAAGACCGCAAATATTGACGGGCCAGAACAAGGCTTGTCCATCTCAAACAAAGATAGATTTGATCAAGACCCCAAGCCTTTCATAAACTCATAGATTTCTAATAGGTATAAGAGCAAGTCCGAGAAAAAAGATTTTTCAATACAATAAATATTTATTGTATTGAAAAATAATCATAATAGCTTCACAAAGCTAATCAAAATTATTTCAACAAAGATGTATTTATAATATTCCTAATCTAAATAATGGAGAAGAGTTAATTTTTCTTCCTTGAATCAATCTGAAGTAAATCTCTGACTCTTTGCACCTGACTTGCTGTATGAGGATCACTAGACAACTTCTTCTCAACTTGTTCAATTGCGTACATAACAGTTGTGTGATCTTTTCCTCCAAAAGCTTCACCTATTCGAGGCAAGCTTAAATCAGTACCATTACGCATCAAATACATCCCAACTTGTCTCGCTTGACTTACAGCTCGCCTGCGACTGCTACTTTTCATCTCATCAGCAGTAACCTCAAAAACCTCTGAGACTTTTTCTATAACCTTTCCTGGAGTGACCTCAACTCCTTGACCATTAGGGTCAAGCATTGGCGCAACGGATTCCACCGTCATAGGCAAGCCAGTGATAGAAGCAAATGCCACTGCCCTTGTCAAAGCACCCTCGAGCTCTCGAATATTTGAAGTGAATCTTCCGGCAATAAAATGAATAAGGTCTCTAGGCAATCGCATACGCTCTTGCTCAGCTTTCTTTTGTAAGATTGCCATTCTTGTTTCTAAATCAGGCGCCTGAATATCCGCGATAAGACCCATTGAGAATCTGGATATTAATCGCTCTTGAAGCCTTGGAATCTGATTAGGAGGTCTATCACTAGCAATAACAATCTGCCTACCTGCCTCATGCAAAGCATTAAAAGTATGGAAGAACTCTTCCTGTGTATATTCTTTACCTTCAATAAACTGAATATCATCAACAAGAATCAAGTCTGCAGCTCTATATCTATTACGGAAAGCCTGCATTCCATCTTTTCTAATAGCAAGTATTAGATCATTAGTAAATGTTTCTGTTGATACATATGCAACATTTGCCTCCGGATCTATCTCTAGTCGATAGTGACCTATAGCTTGCATTAAATGAGTTTTTCCAAGGCCAACACCTCCACAAATAAATAGGGGGTTAAATTCTCTCCCAGGAGCTTCAGCGACTGCCAAAGCAGCGGCGTGTGCCATACGACTATTAGGACCTACAACAAACCGATTAAAGACATATCTAAAGTTCAATCCTGGAAGAATTCTTTTAGGTCCCCGTAATGTTGATCCAGCTGTGGAACTAACTTCTGTTGAAAGCCTAGGAGCCGTTTCAGGCGAGAATTGGGAGCTTGTATTAATAGAGCTAACTTTTTCTTCCTGAACTTTTACAAGAACTCGAACAGGGCTGCCAAAGATTTCTTCAGCAATATTCTCAATAGTTTGAGAATAATTCTTGCGAAGCCAATTGCTCGAAAAACTATTAGGAGCAGTAAGAGTTAGCTCTCCGTCTTTAAAACCACTACACCTGGCAGGGCGTATCCAGGTCTCAAAGGTTGGCTTGCTGAGGTTTTGTTGCAAGGCCTGCTGCACCTTGTCCCACAGCTCATTAGCCGATACCACCAGGAATTCCTAATAGGAGATTGAATCTAAGCACTTCCTGGAGAAATTACATTCTTTTAATTTGATAAAGATACTTCGAACACATTCTCGGGAACACTTATCTAAAAACAAAAAAAGTCGAAATTAACTCTCTTATCTCGAATTTCTTAGTTTTCTCACGAATACTGAGACCGTAAAAGTAAAATACAATAAAAAGAGTTACTTAACCACTTTTAACCTTAAGGCCCAGAAGTCTTGAAGACAAAACAAAGGCCTCCGTCCCATAATGAAACTCTAAAAAATCCCAAAGACATTACTGCGTCTTCAATTCATCTCAAAGTGCTAGCAAACCTCGACAAGCCAATCAGGGAAAGGAGCCTAAAGGATGTGACTCTAAGCCTTGGGATCAAAACGATGCCAAGGAAATTCTGAATGAATACAAAACCTGCTCTTATTTTGATGACTAGATGGCCTGCTGCCGGGAGATGCAAAAGTCGACTTGCAGCCAAAATTGGATCATTTAACGCTGCAAATATCCAAGCCCGATTAACAGCCCATACCTTTGAAGTAGCCAAAAATGTTGAACAAAAAGGTTTAGTTGAGATTAAACTTGCAATAACGGGATTAGCTTATAAAAGAGCAAAGAAATGGGCTTACCAACAAGGAATTAATAAGATCCAACAACAAGGAAAAGGCTCTCTTGGAGTGCGAATGAGACGACAGGTTTTAAGATCACAAAAACAAAACTGCAATCGAAAAGTCATCATTATAGGCACTGATTTACCAAGCCTTTGTGAAAGAGACTTAATAATCGCATTAGAAAACCTAAATAACTATCAAGCAGTTATAGGACCTTCAAAAGATGGGGGATACTGGTTACTTGGCCTATCAGAAAGGCTTATGAATCCTGTAAGTCTTTGGCCCTTTACTGGCATACCTTGGGGCAGTGACCAAGTCTTAGCCAAAACGATTGAAACCTCAAGAGTTTTGAATATTAACTACTGCTTAGTTAGACAACAAAATGATCTCGATCAAATTGAGGATTTATCACCATGGCAAGGTTAATCTCTACTCCAACATTAAGTATTATCATTCCTTGTCTAAATGAAGCCAAAAGACTTCCATTACTATTAGCAGATATAAATCTTTGGCCTCATAATTCCGAAATCCTAATAATTGATGCTGGTAGCAATGACCGTACGGAATTAATTTCAAAATTATTCAGAACCAAGTTCATTAAATCGAAAGAACCTAACAGAGGATCCCAACTTAATCTAGGTGCCTCAAAAGCAAAGGGGGAGTGGCTACTTTTTCTACATGCAGATAGTCGGCTTCCAGAGCAATGGCCAGAGATACTTCAGTCAAAAATGACCAATCTTTCCTCAGAACAGATAGGATGGTTCTTTGATCTTAAGATACAGGAAAGAAGGCTAGATTTTCGCTTGCTTGAATTAGCAGTTTCCATTAGAAGCAAGTACTTAAAGAGGCCATATGGAGATCAGGGTCTATTAATAAATAGATCACTTTATAACAAGATAGGTGGCTATAATAAATTATATATAATGGAAGACTTAGATTTTATATTGCGTATATCTAAAGAAGCTCATATTAAAAGTTTAAATCTACCGATCTATACGAGTGGTCGAAAATGGAGAGATTCAGGAGTCATCTTAACAGCTTGGAAGAATGCCACACTACGTAATCGATGGAAGCAAGGTGAATGCACTCAACAACTTGCAAAAGAATATTATTCAAAGGAATATTAGACGCAAAGCTTCAGAAATATCTACAAATAAATCTAAGAAGGGAACCCAAAAATAATAATGTAAGCATCAAAAATCTATTAATTTGCGTACCAAAAAGCACAGCGATGTTGATTTGGCTCAAGAGTCCAACCTTGACTCTCATAAAAAGCCACTACTCCAGGATCTGCAAACAATGTAACTCTCTCTAGTTCCATATCACGAAGTAATTCAAGGACATAAGCCATAAGCTGTTTACCCAAACCAGAACCTTGGTAAATCGGGTGAATTGCAACATCCCAAATAGTTGCCTCTAAAACACCATCTCCAGTGCATCTCGCAAATCCAACCAGTTTAGGGAATCTTGTGTCATGGCACCAAAGACCTACTTTTAGCAAACTATTATCCAAAGCCTTACTAACTCTTCGTACAGGCCTGCGACTCCAACCGACTGATTCAAGCAACTGCTCCAATTCATACAGGTCAAAGGACTTGGTTTGACTAAAAATAAAAGTCAATTTTTCGCTAGGGGAAGGACATTCACGAGCTCCCTGCCCATATACATCCCTTAAAGCCTTATTGGCCAAGGGAAATGAGCGAATTAAGCCTATGGTGCTCAACTTTCTCGATACTGCCTTACTAAGACTAAGCATCAGAAAGAAAAAATCATTACTTCAAAGTTGAGCCAGACCACGTGCTTGTAAATCAGCCAACTGGGAATAAAGACCGCCTTGAGAACGAAGTTCATCATGCGTGCCCTCCTCAATGAGTTTCCCTTTCCTTAAAACCAATATCCGATCAGCTGATTCGACAGTAGCTAATCGATGGGCTATTACCAATGCTGTCCTGCGTTGGAGCAATCTACTCAAGTCTCGCTGAAGCATGGATTCTGTAGAAGGATCCATGAAAGCAGTAGCCTCATCCATTACTAGTACTGTTGGATTACGAATAGCAACCCTCGCAACTGATAACAACTGTTTTTCTCCAGAAGAGAGGTTTCCTCCTCTTTCACGGAGTTCAGTTTGCAATCCACGAGGCAATTTTCTTAGGAGTGATTCAAGTCCAAGATCCTGACAAATTTCATTTAGTTTTTCTTCATTTATCTGGGAATCTAGTCGAAGATTATCTGCCACATTTCCACTAAATAAAAAGGTATCTTGAAGCACTACTCCAATCAGATCCCTTAATCGACTTAGAGGTATTTCTCTAATATCACAACCATCAAGAAAGATCTTCCCTTCTTGAGGTTCATATAATCGACAGAGCAGTCTAATTACTGTTGTTTTTCCAGAGCCTGTCGGGCCTACAAGAGCAACATTTTCCCCAGGATCTATTTTAAAGCTTAAATCCTGAAGAATCGGCTCATCTTCTCTATATGAAAAAGAAACATTGTCAAAAACAACCTCACCTTTAAGCTTATTAGAAGATGGATAAAGCTCGAAGGAACTTCCTTCATTAATATTTAGATCTGAAATATCTATTTTTTCTTCTAAAAGCTCGCCAATTCTTTCGACGGCAGTTAATCCTCCTTGAATTTGAGTAAACCGTTCTGCAAGTTGTCGTAAAGGTTCAAAAAGTCTTTGAGAGTAAAGAATGAAAGTTGTCAAAGTGCCTAATCCCATTGCGCCTGCTGTAACCATCCAACCGCCTAAAGCGAGCACTAGAGAAACTGCTGCCAATGCAACCCATTCAATAAAAGCTGAAATACTGCTGTCATAAAATATTGTTCCATTAACTGCTCTTCGATAATCAAGCCCTGTTTTATTAAACTTTTGACCATTTAGTCTTTCACGTCGAAACATTTGAACCACTTCTAATCCTTGAAGATTTTCTTGGAAATCTGCATTTAACTGTGACAACTCTTCTCTTACTTGGTAATTCGCCATTCGATAACGTCTTTGCAACCAAAGTATAAAAATAGTTACTGGGACTTGAGTTATTAAAAGCAAGGCACCAAGTCGCCATTCAATTAAAATCATGGTGACTGAAATAACCAAAAGACTTACAAAATCAGCTAAAACTCCAACAGCCCCACTTCCAAAAACTTCTGCCAAAGCATCAACGTCACTTGTAAGTCGAGTCAATAGTTTCCCAACTGGCATCCTGTCGTGAAAACGCAAGGAAAGTGCCATTGCATGAGTAAATAACTCTTCTCTAATTCGAGATGTAAGTCTCTGGCCTACAACCTGAATGTTGTAAGTCTGAAATGCCTGCAATATTAATCTCAATAAAACAGAAAAGAAGAGCATTACGACTAATACCCTGACGGCATAACTATCAGGCAAGTTGCTTAGCCAAGGAAAGGCCGGTTCACCTTTAAGAATGCTTATTGCTTGACCTACTAATAACGGTTGAATAGCACCAGCTATAGCTACGGGTATAAGTGCCACAAAAACTACTAGCAACCTTCTTTTATCCTTGCGTAGATAACGAGCTAATCGTCGTAAACGCCGAAAATCATTTACCGCCATTACACGGACTCTTTATGCTGATCATTCTGATCACGAATGGAATCAACAATAGATTGAAGCTCTCCACAATCCAACCTTAAAGCGAGTGGGTGGCCTACTAGCCGGGCAGTGGATTGAAAAAGATCTTCAATGGCAACCAAACCATTGTCACGAAGAGTTCGTCCCGTTGCCACCAAGTCAACGATAGCTTCGGCCATACCAGTGATTGGGCCAAGTTCTACAGAACCTGTTAAATGAACAAGTTCTACGGGAAGATCTAATTCATTGAAAAATTCTCGAGCACAATTTGTGAACTTACTAGCCACACGACAATGAGGAGGTAAATCAGTGGATCTCTGATAGCCACTGGAGGCCTTGACCGCGAGGGCCATCCGACAACCTCCAAACCCAAGATCGACTAACTGCGCAACGGGCATCTGATGTTCCTTTAAAACGTCGTATCCAACAACTCCCAACTGAGCCTGCCCATACGCCACGTATACGGGTACATCTCCATTCCTTACAAGAAGGGCTCTTGCTCTCCCACAAACAGATGGAACCATTAAATGGCGATTGTCTTGATCTAGCACAGCAGAGAAGTCAAGGCCAGCTTCTGAAAAACGAGCTACAGAATCCTTGAGCAAAGCTCCCTTTGCTAATGCGACGGTAATCATGGCGTCATTCGCCCCACTGGACTTTAATGATCTTCATACCATTAGAACCATGTCATTTAAAAAAGATGGGCAAAAAATCCACGGGATTTCAGTACTCCAAGACAACATAATCTGGCTTTGGATCAAAGGTAACGAAGCAGTTGTTGTGGATCCAGCAACAACTCAACCAGTAGAAAGATGGCTCAAGAAGAGAAGCCTAATACTTCATGCAGTACTTCAAACTCATCATCACGATGATCACATTGGAGGGACACAAGGTCTGCTTAAGCATTGGCCTAAGGCTAAGGTGATTGCAG
>QCRX01000015.1 GCA_003209275.1 Prochlorococcus sp. AG-463-P14 | reverse complement strand
AGAACCATTGGAGCAGGTGTGGTTTCAAAGATTATTGAATAATCTTTGAAGGATGGTCGGGGATTTCCCTCGACCATCCTTTACATTGGATACTTGGTTATTGTTCATAAGGAACTCAGGTTTAAAGTCCACAGAAACTTGAAAACCAAATTTTTTATTCCCTATTAGGGATTCACTTGATTTTGTTATGTCCACGGCAATTGCTCAGCAGAAGATACGTATCCGCCTTAAGGCTTTTGATAGGCGCATGCTCGATCTGTCTTGTGAAAAAATCATTGAAACAGCTGACAACACAGCTGCTACAGCTATAGGCCCAATTCCTTTGCCTACAAAGAGAAAGATTTATTGTGTTCTTCGCTCTCCTCATGTTGACAAGGATTCACGAGAGCATTTTGAAACTCGTACCCATCGAAGAATCATTGATATATACAGTCCATCCGCTAAGACAATCGACGCACTCATGAAGCTAGATCTTCCTAGTGGTGTAGATATTGAAGTTAAGCTCTAAGTCTTATTAAACTCCCAGATTCCATATTGGTTTCCTAGGATTTGAAGATGAGCTTAGGATTATTCTCGTGGCAGAATTAGCAGTCAGGGAATTACCTCTGTTCCCATTACCTGAGGTGGTTCTATTCCCACAGGAAGTTCTTCCACTTCATATCTTTGAGTCTCGTTATCGCATAATGCTCCAAACCGTTCTCGAGAGTGATAGCCGGTTTGGGGTTGTTCGCTGGGATCCTGTTGAAAAGAAGATGGCAGATGTTGGATGTTGTGCCGAAATTATTAAGCATCAGACATCTGAAGATGGACGGAGCAATATTGTGACGCTTGGCCAGCAACGTTTCCGAGTGCTAGAAGTGACACGGAAGGCACCTTTCCTAACTGCGATGGTGAGCTGGATAGAAGATGAAAAGGTTGAAGATCAGAAAGGATTGCAGAAGTTATCGGATTCTGTAATGACAGCTCTTCAAGATGTGGTTGCCCTTACTGGAAAACTAACAGATTCAGAGACAACTCTGCCTGATGATCTACCCGATCTGCCTAGGGAACTTTCCTTTTGGATAGGAGCACATTTGGGAGGGCCAGTTGCAGATGAACAACAAAAATTACTTGAGATAAGTGATACAAATGAGCGCCTTAAACGTGAATTCGAGATGTTAGATCATACTCGGAAACAACTTGCTGCAAGAACAGCCTTAAAGGATACTTTCTCAAATGTAGATCAGGCCAACCCTTAAATGAATCCCTGGCTTGTTTTCCTTTATTTGTTTGGTTTATTAGTTGCCTTTGGTGTACTTGTTTGGTTGAGAAAGGGTAGAGAATATCAATCATCTGAAACAGTTGCCTTCGCTTATGATGACTGGACTAATGATCGGCTTTTAGAGCGTCTTTGGGGAGACCATGTTCATCTTGGCTATTACGATAATGGTAATGCAAATAAAGATTTTAGGTTAGCAAAAATAGACTTTGTACATCAATTAGTTCGTTGGAGTGGGTTAGATCAACTACCTAGGGGCTCTCGAGTGCTTGATGTTGGTTGTGGGATTGGAGGCAGTGCACGAATTCTTGCAAATGATTATGGGTTTGATGTGCTTGGGGTAACTATTAGCCAGGCGCAGGTTGAGCGGGCACGGCAACTTACGCCTTCTGCAAGTTCATGTCGTTTTCAACTAATGGACGCGCTTGATTTACAACTAGAAAAGAGCAGTTTCGATGGAGTTTGGAGTGTTGAGGCAGGTCCACATATGCCTGACAAACAGAAATATGCAGATGAGTTGCTTCGCGTATTAAGACCTGGTGGCGTTTTAGCTCTAGCTGACTGGAATGCCAGGGTGCCATTAGATGGAGCAATGACTTCTCTTGAAAGATTGGTTCTAAATCAATTACTTAGCCAATGGGCTCATCCAGAATTTTCAACTATTCAGGGATTTAGCCGGAATCTTTTAGATAGTCGTTTTTGTGGAGGGGCTGTAGAAACTGATGACTGGACAAAATGTACACTTCCTTCTTGGATGGAATCCATCTTTGAAGGCTTTCGCCGCCCTAATGCAGTGTTGGGACTTGGCCCAGCTGCTCTTGTTAAAGGTTTTCGTGAAGTCCCTACAATTTTGTTGATGCATTGGGCATTTTCTAGAGGCCTGATGCAATTTGGAGTATTTCGAACTAGGGGCTGAGCCTGAGCCTAATCAATGTCTATTTCATTGCTTTTATAAGAACCAAAATTTACTAAGTTCTCACATAATGGCTCGAGATTTTCAATTAGTTCTGCCTTCGTTTTATTAGCTTGATGAGGTAGTTCTATATCCATAAAGAATACATATTCGCCCAGCTCTCGTTTGGATGGCCGTGATTCAATTCTGCTCATATTTAAACCCAAGTTTGCGACACAAGAAAGCGCTTTAAGCAAAGCTCCAGGTGAGTTTGCGTGTAAAGAAAAAGCCAGACTAATTATGTTTCCTGCTTGTTGACTCTCCTCTTGTTGAAGTAACACGAATCTTGTGCGATTTCCAGCAACATCATTAATTGGGAATGCTATTTCTTCCATTTCATTTGTATCTCTTGCGGATCTTGATGCGATTGCGGCACGAAAGCGGCTTCCTTTAACCATCCTTACTGCTTCTGCTGTTGAATTGGTGGGAAGCTGTAAAGCGTTAGGAAGATGTTCTTTTAGCCATCCACTGCATTGAGCAAGTGCTTGAGGGTGAGAAAGAATCTCTGAAATCTCATTGAGTGATCCACAACTCATTAGGCAATGTCGTATTGGTAAAACCAATGCTCGACTTATGAATAAATTTGGATATATCCATAATGAATCCAGGCTCGCTGTAACACCTCCTTCAACTGAATTCTCAATGGGGACTACGGCAGCATCACAACGTTTCGTTGCTACATGCTCAACAACTGATCGCAAACCATTGCAAGGTATGAATGAAGGCTCAACAAGTTTTTCCAGTTTTGCCAAAGAAAAAGCCGCTTTTTCGGCGTAGGTTCCTTCTGGCCCTAAGTACGCCACTCTTGTAGGCATTAGAAAAATAGAGCAGAAAGGTCGATAGGATCAAGACTATTCAATTGTCGATTATGCCTCTGGCTTTTCAAGCTCGACAAAAACTTGATTTACCAGTAGAGACTAACGCTGGACGTCTCCCCTCCTACCTGCTCCAGCAGGAGCGAGTTGTAGGAGCGATGTTGGATGCCAAGAAGTTGACTCCATTAGGTCCAGGAAGTTTTCGTTATAACGTAACGAGCTTCAAGGTGTTTCAGTTGGAAGTCAATCCAGTCGTATCAATAGGTGTGATAAATACAGAAGGCAAACTCAAAATGCAAGCTACTGAAAGTGAGCTTGATGGACTCGGGTTGGTAGATGATTTTGAATTGAGTCTTGATGCCACCCTTGAGGCCACTCCTAATGGATTAGAAGGGCAAGCAGTTCTTGGCGTAACAGTTAGCCAGCCACCTCTTTTAAAGCTAATTCCAAAGAAAGTTCTGGAAAGTACAGGTCAATCGATTCTTAATGGGATTCTGCTGGGCATAAAAGCCCGGGTTGGTCATCAATTGGTTCAGGATTTTAATCGTTGGTGCAAAGAATTAGATGCTTCTTGATTTGGAAAAAATAATGTCTTTTAAATGATGATTTTAGTTAAGAAAGATTTGCGATGTAAAGAACAAGGTCCTTTCTCTAAAAGGACCTGTCTGTGAAACTTGGTTCCATAGCCCATATTCTTGTCTAAGCCATAATCAGAGAACTTGATTGCTAATCTCTTAAGAAGTGCATCCCTTGCTTCTTTCGCAAGAACACTAGCTGCAGCAATGGAGGGCAAAAGACTATCCCCCCTGATTAAAGTTTTTTGTGGTCCAGACCAAGTCCTTAAAGGTAGTAGTCCATCGACTAGAACCAGGTCTATAGGCGTAGATAGGCGTTGCAGAGCCCTAATCATTGCTCTTTCAGTTGCTGTTCTGATTCCAACTGAGTCAATTTCTTTAGCAGAAGCTTGTCCTAAAGCCCAATCTTGAGAACTAGCTTTAATGATTGGGACAAGATGGGCTCTTTTCTTTGGAGTTAATATTTTGCTGTCTTTGAGCCCTTTAGAAAGTAAATAAATTGCGGCACTTTTATTTAGCACTACAGCACCTGCGAAGACTGGACCGAATAAGCATCCACGACCAACTTCATCTACTCCAGCTATTGATTCTTCATCATTAGCCATTTGAGTTAGAGGCTGAAGAACGACGACGGCGTCTACGAGGATCTTCTGCTTCTACTACAACTTCTTGGGCTGCATCTGCTTCTTCTCCTTCTTCTGCTTTGCCTTCAACTTTGAAGGAAGAATCTTCTAAATCAACTTTTTTGGATAAAGAGTTTTCATCAAAAGTATTTATTTCTGAATCATTAGATTCTTTCTGTGAGTCATTTGAGGGTGACTTGCTAATTCCCTCAGTCACTATAGAAGTCACTTCATTGCCGTTTCGACTTAGATTCCGATTACCATTCCTTCCTCTTCTTCTACGTCTACCAGCATTTGAAGCAATTTGTTTTCGTCCGGCTTCAAGTATTTCATCAGCGTCTTCACCAGGTCGAATAATTCGTACAATTATGTTTTCATTAACTGGAGAGGTATCAAGAAGAAGGGTTGGATTGAATCCCATTGAGCCAAAGACTTCCTCTTGTTGAAGGCTCATATGAATGCCTATAAATTGAGGTTCTTGTCGATGGTTTAATGACTCATTGTTAGATACTTCATCATTAACTTCTTGTAGAGTTGTTGTGGATTCGAAACTAGAGAACTGATCGGACGCTGAAATTGAAGAAACCTCATTACCTGAACGAATTTTTGTTCCTTTTCTTTTCCTACCATTAACATTTTCTACTGAGTTCGGAATATCTGTTTTTGTCGTGGTATTAGATCTAACTAATCCTGTAGCAGTAGCTCGTGAAGCAAATCCTCCATCTCGATCTGTAGGCCCTCGCACAAAAGTTGCAGTTGACAGCATTGAACGTGAAGTAGATCCTGTAGGAGCTTGCATAGGTGCAAGAGGATCTCGTATTCAACAAGTTGTGAATGAGCTTCGAGGAGAAAAAATTGATGTAATCCGATGGTCCCAGGACCCTAGTCAATACATTTGCAATTCCTTAAGTCCTGCAAGAGTCGAAATGGTTCGTCTAGTTGATCCAGAGGGTCAACATGCTCATGTTCTTGTCCCTCCAGACCAACTGAGCCTTGCTATTGGCAGAGAAGGACAAAATGTTCGTTTAGCCGCCAGACTTACAGGGTGGAAAATTGACATCAAAAACTCTCAGGAATATGACCAAGCTTCAGAAGATTCTGCTGTAGCTGAATTAATAGCCCAAAGAGAAGAAGAAGAAACCTTACAAAGAGAAGCAGAAGAACGTTTAGCCGCAGAACAAGCAACTAGAGCTGAAGAAGATGCTCGACTCAGAGAGCTTTATCCGTTACCTGAGGATGAAGAAGATGAAAATGACTACATTCAAGATCAAAATAATGAAGTCATCGACAATGAGAGTGAGGCATCTGAATTGAAAAACACAGAAACAGACACCACTAATGAACTATCTTCTAACGAAGAGGATGGAGCCCGGTGAACCAACGTCCCATCCTGCGGCAATGTGTTGCTTGTAGAAAAAAGCTGGATCGTCAGCAACTTTTCAAAGTGACCCGTGACCACCAGGATGGAGTAGTACTCGATGGAGGAATGGGCAGATCAGCCTATCTTTGTCCAAATGAGGACTGCTTTCAAGAAGCGTGGCGCCGTAAACGTCTGCAAAAAGCCCTGCGATGTCAGGTCCCAAGCAGCGTTATAGAGGTGCTGCAAAAGCGGCTAAATAGCACCATTTAGGCAGCCGCTAAGGCAATATGAACATTGACTCTACTTTGCGTGGAGTCCCGAGGTACACAGTGCCCGGACCGACAGGAGACTTTAATGACCAGCAGCGGCAAAATCAGGATTTATGAGTTGTCTAGGGACTTAGGCCTTGACAACAAGGATGTGCTCGATGCTGCTCACAAACTTTCGATTGCGGCCAAAAGCCATAGCAGTTCGATAAGTGATAAAGAAGCAAAGCAAATAACAGACTCTTTACGACCTGGAAAGAATGTTAATGCAACTCCAAAAAGTAAATCTCAAACGAACAAAGTAATTCTTTCTGTAAAAAAGGCTGCCGCTCCAACTCTAAAGAGTCAACCTGAAGTCAATGTAAAGCCTAAACAACAAGTCCAAACTATGCCTGTTAAACCAGGCTCTCCTGTCAAACCAAAAGAACCCAATAAATTAAAGTCTGAATCTTCGACCAGCAATCATTCCACTAAACGAACTGCAGTTCATTCAGACAAAACTACTCCTCAAAATATTCAATCCATTGTCTCTACCCCAAAACCTCCTGGACCTAAAGCTCCAGCCAGTCGCCCTTCTCCTCCAAGCAAACCAATATCGACTTCTCCTAAGTCTGCAACAAAACCCGCTTCACCTATAAGGCCAAATATTCAAAGCAAATCAATAGGTACAAATAAGCCAGTAAAGCCAAGTCTTAATCGTAAGCCAGGGACTCCTGCCTCTCGCCCCACAATTGTTTCCAAGCCTCAATCAACCCCGCCTGGGAATCGCACGGCTCCAACAAATAAGCCCGCAAAGCCTTCTGAACGTCAGGCACCTAAACCTCAATTAATTGGGCGTCCTCAACCAAAACGTCCAGTAGCCCCACCTCCAAGGCCAGAATTACCGAGAATTGACAAAAAGCGCCCGGGGATAAGTCAAAGACCCATAGGGGGAACAAATCAACGCAACAATCTCCCACAGCGCTCTGGCAACTCACAACGTCCAAACGCTCCCTCTCGCCCCGCACCCACCAAGGCCGGCCAATCTCGTGGGGCAGGCAACTCCCTTGAGCTAGTAGGTAAGCCTATTCGAAGAGATAGGTCCGGAGGTAATCAGTTAAATAGAGATGGCGGTAATCGTCCTAATTCAAATTCTCCAAATCGTCCAGGCATGCCTTCAGGGATGCGCAAGCCCGTAGCCCCTGGGGAGTTAATGCAACTCCAAAAACCCACAGGTCGGCCTGGGACCCCTCCTCCAAGGAGAGCAGACGGAACCACTGTTGGAGCGGGTAATCGTGGAGGTTCTTCATCGGATGGAACATCTACACCAACAGCAAATCGTCCTACACCTGCTCCTGCTCCTAAAAGACCAACTCATAGGCCTGGAGCTGGTGGGGCTGGCTCACCAAGAAGGCCAGGAAGACCAGACTGGGATGACAGTGCAAAACTTGAAGCACTGCGCAGTAAATCTCCTCAAAAGCAACGACAAAAAGTACACATCATTGGGGAAAACGATGATGCTCTTACTACCCAAACAAGTGGTTTCGCTGGAGAGAAACAAGCACTAGTTCTTTCTGCAAGTCTTGCGAGGCCTTCCAAGCCAAAGTCTCAACAAAAGTCCGCCGCAAAACCAATTGCGGCAATGCGCAAACGGAAAAAAGAAACCACTCGCCAAAGACAACGTCGCAGAGCAATGGAGCTTCGAGCTGCTCGCGAAGCGAAACAAGTAAGACCAGAAATGATTGTCGTTCCGGAGGACAACCTCACGGTCCAAGAGCTTGCTGACATGCTCAGTGTAGAAAGTTCTGAAATCATCAAATCTCTTTTCTTCAAGGGGATCACAGCGACGGTTACTCAATCACTAGATCTATCAACAATTGAAACTGTTGCAGAAGAATTTGGAGTTCCTGTTCTTCAAGACGATATCGAGGAAGCCGCCAAGAAAACTGCAGAAATGATTGAAGAGGGCGATTTAGCCCACTTAATCAGAAGGCCTCCTGTTGTGACGGTAATGGGACATGTAGATCATGGAAAAACTAGTCTTCTAGACGCTATTCGCAAAGCAAGAGTTGCGGCAGGAGAAGCAGGAGGTATTACTCAACATATTGGTGCCTATCAAGTAGAGATTGAACATAGCGGAGAACCAAGGAAACTCACGTTCCTAGATACTCCAGGTCATGAAGCTTTCACTGCTATGAGAGCAAGAGGTACAAAAGTTACTGACGTAGCAGTTTTAGTTGTTGCTGCTGACGACGGCGTACGACCTCAAACCCTCGAGGCTATTAGCCACGCTCGGGCAGCAGAGGTTCCAATAGTTGTTGCAATCAACAAAATTGACAAAGAAGGGGCTTCTCCAGATCGAGTCAAACAAGAGCTTTCAGAGCAGAGCTTGCTTGCAGAGGATTGGGGAGGAGATGTCGTTATGGTTCCAGTTAGTGCAGTGAAGGGCGAAAACATTTCCAAGCTTTTGGAAATGATTCTTTTAGTCACTGAAGTAGAAGATCTTCAAGCGAATCCAGATCGACTTGCAAAAGGTACTGTTATCGAAGCCCATTTAGACAAAGCAAAAGGTCCTGTTGCAACTTTGTTAGTACAAAATGGCACTCTCAAGACGGGGGATGTGGTTGCAGCAGGGCCTGTACTTGGGAAGGTCCGCGCAATGGTTGATGAAAAAGGTAATCGCGTAAAAATAGCCGGGCCTTCCTTTGCTGTTGAAGCACTTGGATTTAGTGAAGTTCCAACTGCAGGAGATGAATTCGAAGTTTATCCAGACGAGAAGTCTGCAAGAGCAGTAGTTGGCGAAAGGGCATCGGATGCACGTGCCACTCGATTGGCTCAACAAATGGCTTCCAGAAGGGTTTCCCTCTCAGCCATGTCAGGACAAGCCAGCGAAGGAGACCTTAAAGAACTCAACTTAATACTCAAAGCAGACGTACAAGGCAGTGTTGAGGCTATTCTCGGATCTCTAGAACAACTTCCTAAAGATGAAGTTCAAGTAAGAGTATTGCTTTCAGCCCCAGGAGAAGTCACTGAAACCGATGTAGACCTTGCAGCAGCCTCTGGCGCTGTAATTGTTGGCTTTAACACCTCTATGGCATCAGGAGCAAAGCGTGCCGCCGATGCCACTGGAGTAGACGTCAGAGAATATGAGGTTATCTATAAACTCCTAGAGGACATTCAGCTAGCAATGGAAGGACTCCTGGAGCCAGAGATGGTAGAGGAGAAGCTTGGGGAAGCTGAGGTCAGAGCGATTTTCTCTATTGGAAAAAGTGCAGTAGCAGGGTGTTACATCACAACTGGCAAGTTGCAACGCAATTGTCGAGTGCGAGTAAATAGATCCAATCAAATTGTTTTCGAAGGAGACCTAGATTCCCTTCGAAGGAATAAAGACGTCGTCAAAGAAGTAGCAACTGGTTATGAATGCGGCATTGGGTGTGATCGATTTGCCAACTGGGAAGAAGGAGATATAGTTTCTGCGTACAAACTTGTCACCCAAAAAAGGAAACTAAATAGCTAAATAAATCATCCTAATTATCAAAGATAGTATGTAATTAAAAAAAACGAATAAAGTCAAATCGATCTTATGACTAACAATTTTTCAATTTTTATTTCCACGATCAATTCTCTCTAGAGCGATCTAGCCAGAGCAGCCCACTAAAAATAGCCAAAGCACCTATCTGAATGCCTGCGTCGGAAACAAGAACTTTATTCCCTGCAATTGCCTTAGCACTCATGACAAAAAAACCAATACTTGCTGAACCCAAACAAGCTATCCAAATGACTCTTCGAAAACCTCTCCAAGGATTTCGAGATTCCTTCATAAGTCTTTCTCGGAGTGCAGGGTCCAACTTTGCTCGACTTTCTGAGGAATCGCTCAAGGGTTTTAAGCCGGGAAATTGTAATATTAGGTTCCTTTTGTTGCCGGTGTAGCTCAGGGGTAGAGCAACTGATTCGTAATCAGTAGGTCGCAGGTTCAAATCCAGTCACCGGCACTCATTTAAAGATTGTGATCAACTACAAAAATTATCTAATTTTTGTACAAGCTTAAATAAGCAAATTAAAAGCCCCCTTACTAAGGGGGCTTTTAGGTTCATCTAAAAATTGAACCTCAATATCAAACAAGGGAAACCCTTACTGATATCAACCAATCGCAGGAGCAATCAGAGCAACTGGAGTTGACTCAGCAGATGCCAAGTCGAGAGGGAAGTTATGAGCATTACGCTCGTGCATAACTTCCATTCCAAGGTTTGCACGGTTAAGCACGTCACCCCAGGTTGGAACAACCTTGCCCTGAGAATCAAGAATCGACTGATTGAAGTTGAAACCGTTCAGGTTGAAAGCCATGGTGCAAATGCCCATGGATGTAAGCCAAACACATACAACTGGGAAGATTGCCAAGAAGAAGTGAAGGCTTCGGCTGTTATTAAAGCTGGCGTATTGGAAGATCAAACGACCAAAGTAACCGTGGGCAGCCACGATGTTGTAGGTCTCTTCTTCTTGGCCAAACTTATAGCCATAGTTCTGGGACTCATTCTCAGTGGTCTCACGAATAAGTGATGAAGTCACCAAGGAGCCATGCATGGCGGAGAACAAGCTGCCACCAAACATCCCTGCAACACCTGCCATATGGAAGGGGTGCATCAAGATGTTGTGCTCAGCCTGGAACACGAACATGAAGTTGAAGGTACCTGAAATACCAAGAGGCATCCCGTCGGAGAATGATCCTTGACCAAATGGATAGACAAGGAATACAGCGAAAGCTGCCGATACAGGTGCTGAATAAGCTACACAAATCCAGGGGCGCATACCCAAACGGTATGAAAGCTCCCACTGGCGGCCCATCCAACCGCAAATACCAATCAAGAAGTGGAAAATAACAAGCTGGTATGGACCACCGTTATAAAGCCACTCATCGAGTGTGGCGGCTTCCCATATTGGATAGAAGTGAAGCCCAATAGCATTACTGGAAGGAACAACAGCACCAGAAATGATGTTGTTTCCATAAAGGAATGAACCAGCAACTGGTTCACGGATACCATCGATATCAACCGGTGGTGCCGCAATAAAAGCAATTACAAAGCAAGTGGTTGCCGCTAGTAGGCATGGAATCATCAAAACACCAAACCAACCGACATAAATCCGGTTATTGGTGGAGGTGACCCATTCACAGAACTGCGGCCAACCTCTAAGCAGCGCAGAACGCTGTTGGAGAGTGGTCATGAGGACGTAAAAGAGTCCCGTAAGGGACAGTTAAATAAGAGCAGGAAATCCCGCCAAGAGGACTTTAAAGGAAAATTGTTCAAACTGCGTAGATTTAATGAGCTTTCGTAGCAGTAGATAATGCTCTTTTATAAATCCCTTAGTTCTAAGAAAGAGAACGCAATGCATCAATTCATTTTTCTAATTTAAAAATCTGCACAAAGCAAGCCAATACTGCATCATTTACAAAGGAACCAATTCGAGTAAACCAGAGATTTAGGGCTGAATCAGCAAAGCTCCTGAAAGTTCAGAACAAGGAGCGAAAAGTTGTTAGCGTCTTTGTCATTAGAAGACACTTTGATTCGAGTAGCCTTTTTAGAATGGGAAACCCCGCAATAACTAAATTCAATAAAGACGAAGCTCCTACTTATGCAGTTGATAAGGAAAGCATTCTTTTTGTTCGACTGCCTTGCAACCCCATTTTCCCTATAGGACCAATTTATCTCGCTGACCATGTACATAAATGCTTCCCTGAGGTCCCTCAGAAAATTATCGATCTAGCCGCAATTCCAATATTTGATGTCAAAAGAATTTTATCTGAAAACATAACTAATTTTAAGCCATCTTTAATTGTCTTCTCATGGAGAGATATTCAGATTTATGCTCCAGTCGACGGGAGAGGCGGCAATCCACTCCAAAACTCATTTGAAGCATTTTATGCTCAGAACTTATTAAAAAAACTAAGAGGAGCAATAGGTGGACTAAGGCTAATGACTAGTCACTATGGAGAGCTATGGCGAAACCAAGACTTAATCAAAATGGGTTTAAAAATTGCAAGAAATTATAAAAAACATGTCAGAGCTGTCATAGGAGGTGGAGCTGTAAGCGTTTTCTTCGAACAACTGAGTAAAACTCTTCCAAAAGGAACAATAATTTCTGTAGGAGAAGGTGAGCCACTATTAGAAAAATTACTTCGAGGTGAGTCAATTAAAGGAGATCGATGCTTTGAGGTTGGTGAGGCTCCTAGGCCTGGATTAATACATGAACAGCCAATAAGCCTTCCAAAAACAGCCTGCAATTATGAATATATTGCCTCAATCTGGCCTCAACTCAATTGGTACTTGGAAGGTGGTGACTTCTATGTAGGAGTTCAAACCAAGCGAGGGTGTCCACATAATTGCTGCTATTGCGTTTATACAGTTGTCGAGGGCAAGCAAGTACGGGTCAATCCAGCGAAAGAAGTTGTTTCCGAAATGCGTCAGCTATATGACTTAGGTGTACGCGGATTTTGGTTTACAGATGCACAGTTTATACCTGCTCGTCGTTATATTGAAGACGCAAAAGAACTCCTTAAAGAGATCAAAAAAGAAGGCCTAAAAGACATACGTTGGGCTGCATATATACGGGCTGATAATATAGATAAAGAGCTAGCCGAACTAATGGTCGAAACTGGAATGAGCTACTTTGAGATAGGTATAACTTCAGGCTCTCAAGAGCTCGTCAGAAAGATGCGAATGGGATACAATTTAAGAACAGTTCTTGAAAATTGCAAGCTACTTTCTTGTGCAGGCTTCAAAGACAAAGTTTCAGTCAACTACTCCTTTAATGTTATAGACGAAAGGCCAGAAACTATTCGTCAAACTATTGCTTACCATAGAGAGCTTGAAAATATATTTGGCGTCGAGAAAGTTGAACCAGCTATATTCTTTATCGGCCTTCAACCACATACTCACTTAGAACAATATGGGTTTGATCAAGGGTTGATAAAACCTGGCTACAACCCAATGAGCATGATGCCTTGGACTGCAAGAAAGCTGTTATGGAACCCAGAGCCAATGGGTAGCGCCTTTGGAAGAATTTGTCTCGAAGCTTTTGAAATAGATTCAGCAAACTTTGGCAGAACCGTAATATCTTTACTTGAAAGAGATTACGGAGTGGCTTCCCTAGAGGAAGCATTGAGAGCTCCTTTAAAAGGGCTTCCTGCTCTTGCTAAAGCAGTGCGTTGAGTCATTATAAATACTGAAAGCGAAGCAATTGCAACCGCTCCTCCTAAAGGATTAGGGCTTAAATTGCCTGGGCCAACTAACCATATAGGCGCATTTGGGGTGATTTCAATAAGATCACTAGTCAAAAGAAACCAAACACCTACCAAACCACCATGCAGCCCAATAGCACCCCAAATAGAGCCTCTGTCACCGAAACGTCTTAAAGCCAAAACCAACCCAAGCAAAAACAAACCGACAAAAAGTCCAAGCAAAGAAAAAATATCAAGGTCTAAACGTATATGGGACAAGCTAAAAATTACAGCTTGAGCAAAAATGCTCGGAGGAGATCCAATTAAACAATCAAGCTCTCCCCATAGCCAACCTCGAAATATCAATTCTTCAGCAAAGCCAACTCCCAAACCAAGAAAAACAGCATTCAGCAGAATTGAAAGATGCATATCTCCTTTCCAGATCGCATAAGAACTAGAAAAAAGACAGAACACTATTATTAAAATGAAGGCTAAAGAGAGTAAAAATCCTTTAAGAAAATATCTCAAAGTTCTCTTACTTTTTATTTCTAACAACCCAACAGCCTCAAGAGGCTTTCCCGATTGCCATCTGATCTTTACCCAACTTGGTAGCAAGTATAAGAACAATCCGAAGCTTATTATTGTCCCAAGGAGTGAAAAGCTTTCAACCTCATAAGAATGGAAAATAAATTCAAGAGGTTGCACTGCAACCCAACCTAATAAATATAGAAAAGGGAAATGAATAACCGTTGGCAGCCAATGAATTGATTGGATCAACCATTTACGCCAAAATATATAAAATAGATTTTCAGTTTTCTTTTTCAATTGTACTCGTTAGTCCTTTCGAATTAAGAGTTTGCGAATAAAATTCTGCGGGCTCTAAGTCACAAATAATAACTAATCCTATACCAGTATTATGAGCCTCAAGCATAACTGCTATTGCATCCTGCTCACTGAGCTGAGGCAATACCTGTCGCAAAGTAGCGACAACATATTCCATGCTGTTTACAGGGTCATTGTGAAGAAGCACCTTATAAAGAGGAGAAGCCTTGCGAACTCTTTCCTTCTCCTTCTCAACAACGGCAGCACCACCAGAACTTTTACTGGGAGTTTCCAAAGCTATTTCAATTGCTTAAATTTTATTCTAATCTAAGACCTAGGGCCTGAGCTATTTATTGCTCATATCACTAAATCATAGGGCTCTAATTCGCTTCATTGCTAGTTCTACATTATCTCTAGAATTAAACGCCGAGAGACGGAAATAGCCTTCCCCAGACGCACCAAACCCACTGCCTGGTGTACCAACCACGTTTGCCTTATTCAATAAAAAATCAAAGAAAGACCAAGAGCTTATTCCTTCTGGAGTCTTAATCCACACATAAGGAGCATTTTCTCCTCCATAAACCGTAAGCCCAGAATCGGAAAGATTGGTACGAATTATTGAAGCATTCTCCATATAAAAATCAACCAAATTTCTTATTTGAGACTTACCTTCCAAAGAATAAATAGCCTCTGCACCACGTTGAACTATATAACTAACTCCATTAAATTTTGTGCTCTGTCTTCTATTCCAAAGATCCCAAATATTGATTTGTCGATCATCTAAAGATCTGCCTGTCAAAGTTTTAGGTATTACGGTAAAAGCACATCGGGTTCCTGTAAAACCAGCGTTCTTAGAAAAAGAACGTAATTCGATAGCACAATCACGTGCACCATCGATTTCATAAATTGAATGAGGCAAAGATTCATCTTGAATAAAAGCTTCATATGCCGCATCAAAAAGTATCAAAGCCTTCTTTTCTTTAGCGTATTCGACCCAACGAGAAAGCTGATCAAAAGTAGCAACAGCACCTGTTGGATTATTAGGAAAACAGAGATATATCAAGTCAACAGGTTTAGAAGGAAGCTGCGCCACAAAATCATTCGCAGCACTGATTGGTAAATAAACAAGCCCTTGATATTGCCCTGATTCACTAGCATCACCTGTATGGCCAGCCATTACATTGCTGTCAACGTAAACAGGGTAAACAGGGTCAGTAACAGCTATACGATTTTGATCCCCAAGGATGTCAAGGATATTCGTGCTATCACACTTTGATCCATCAGAAACAAAAATCTCCTCAGGAGAAACATCACATCCTCGAGCTTGAAAATCATTTTTAGCAATCACCTCTCTGAGCCATGAATATCCCTGTTCTGGTCCATACCCACGAAACCCTGCCTCAGTACCCATTTCATCGATCGCTACTTTCATTGCAACTCTGCAAGCTTCAGGGAGAGGTTCAGTGACATCCCCAATACCTAATCGAATTAAATCAGCTTGAGGATTAGCCTGAGTAAATAATTGAACCCTTCTAGCGATCTCAGGGAATAAATAGCCAGCTTTGAGCTTTAGATAATTGTCGTTGACACAAACCACCGGAAGAATGGGATCAATTACAAGCATCTTGCTATGGAAGGAGTACATCTGTGGAGCACTCCTTCCATACGATGTAGAAAGAAACGAATGAAAGCCATCCTGTGGGAGTTGTTTCTAGTCTTGATCTAAAGCCAAGCAAAAAGTTGGATCCAATCGCTTTTGAGGAACTGATCGATCTTGAGATAAATAAACCTGGGCGCTACATGGGACATGAGCTTGGGGTTAAGCCACGTGATTGGAATGCAGCTGATATTCGATGGGCACTGAGCTATCCAGAGCTCTATGAAGTTGGAGCTAGCAATCTGGGACATATAATTCTCTACTCAATCTTGAACACAGTCCCAGGCCAACTCTGTGACAGGGCATATCTTCCCGCTAAAGATCTTGCCAAAAGATTAAGAGAGCGCTCTCAACCATTATTTGCCGTTGAAAGCAGAAAGCCCCTTCTTGCATTCGACATCCTGGGCTTCAGTCTCAGTTACGAATTAGGAGCAACAAATATCTTAGAGATGCTTGATCTTGCATCAATACCACTATATGCAGCCAATCGGAATGATCTCCCGATTGATCACCCTGACTCACCACCTCTAATTTTTGCTGGTGGCCCCACAGCCACTAGTAATCCAGAACCATATGCAGCATTTTTCGATTTTTTCGCCTTAGGCGACGGCGAAGAACTTTTGCCAGAAATTGGTCTAGTCATCGCAGAATCTAAGGCCTGCAAACTTAGTCGCTTAGACGTACTGAAAGACCTTGCAGAAGTACCTGGAATTTACGTTCCATCTCTCTACAGTCAATCAGAAAATGGCACATCAATAGTTCCTATATCTAGATCTACACCAAAACAAATTCTTCGTCGTGTAGCTACGCCCATGCCCTTCTACGGAATGGGTTTAGTTCCAAACATTGAAACTGTTCACGATCGACTCACTATTGAGATTCGACGTGGATGTACTCGGGGGTGTCGGTTTTGTCAGCCAGGGATGCTGACTCGTCCAGCCAGAGATGTAGAGCCAAAAGAAGTTATAAATGCGGTCCAAACTGGAATGGAAAAAACTGGTTACAGCGATTTTTCTCTTCTATCTCTTAGCTGCAGTGATTATTTGTCCTTACCAGCAGTTGGCGTCGAGCTTCGGAATCGCCTTGCAGAAAAAAACATCACATTGCAACTCCCAAGCCAGCGAATAGATCGCTTTGATGATGACATAGCCCACATATTGGGTGGAGCAAGAAAAGCAGGATTAACTTTCGCTCCAGAAGCAGGTACTCAAAGGTTACGAGACATCATTAACAAAGGGCTTACGGACGAAGACCTACTAAATGGAATTCGCAAAGCCATGGAAAATAACTATAAAAAAGTCAAGCTTTACTTCATGATTGGCTTGCCTGGTGAAAAAGATGAAGACGTTATTGGTATTGCATCCACATGCAAAATGCTGCAGGAAAAATGTCGCGACCTAGGACGCCTTTCTCTGAACATTACTATTAGTAATTTCACTCCAAAACCACATACCCCATTTCAATGGCACAGCGTTTCTAAAAGTGAATTTCAACGAAAACAAGAACTTCTAAGTAATGCCTTTAATCGTTTAAAGGGAATCAAAGCAAATTTCACCGATGTGCGAATTTCAGGGATGGAAGATTTTATAGGCCGTGGCGATAGACGATTGGCACCAGTTATCGAAGCAGCCTGGAGAGCAGGGGCTGGTATGGACGCATGGTTCGAATCAATAGATCAAACTCACAATGCATGGACTAAGGCTATTTCCAAATCAGGGCTTGATGGGTCCTATAGGCAACTTGAAATGGGTAATTGGAGTGACGTAGAGACACTTGAGACAGAAGATCTGATGAAATTCTGTTCTCAGCCTTTGCCATGGGACCATATCAACTCAGGAGTCGATAAAAATTGGCTAGCAAAAGATCTTCAAAGGGCTCTACAAAGCACTGTCGTTCCTGATTGCTCTTTTAATAAATGCAGCAGCTGTGGAGTATGTGGTCCAGAACTAGGGCACAACGTCATAATCGAACCACCACCATTACCATCCCAAAAGCCTCATCAATCACCTCCAAGTGAAAAAAATTGTCGAATTCGTTTGTGCTTTTCAAAGACCTCTCCAATTACTCTGCTAAGCCATCTTGATCTTTTACGCCTATTAGAAAGAGCTCTAAGAAGAAGCAAACTCCCAGTTAGTTATTCAGCAGGTTTTCATCCACTGCCTCGAATACAAATTGCTCTTGCATTACCACTAGGCATAGAAGCCTCAAAAGAGTGGATGGACATTGATTTCTTTGAGTCAGTCAATAAAGAGGAAATGCTGCAAAAACTTCAAACAGAATTGCCAAAGGGTTTAAAACTTATTGGCGCAAGTTCTGTGTCTACAGATAGTTGCAGTCTTTCCCAGCAACTGGAAGCTGCAGTATGGAGCTTTCAAGCCTCATCTGCTTCTTCAGCAATAATTCCCACTATTTACGAATGGGAACAAGGAGTTCAAACTCTAATAAAAGCTAATGAACTGATTTGGCATGACAAAGATAAAAAGGGGAGGGCACGCGAGCGAAACTGCTTGCCATTACTGCGCTCTCTCCAACTCAAAGTGCCTCAAACAAAAAGAATAACCTCAACGCCTCCGCAAACAGTTGAGATGCAACTGGAAGCTCTAATAGATCCAATGGGTAGAAGCATTAAACCAAAACAA
Organism: Prochlorococcus sp. AG-463-P14; assembly: GCA_003209275.1. GTDB lineage: Bacteria > Cyanobacteriota > Cyanobacteriia > PCC-6307 > Cyanobiaceae > AG-463-P14. The sequence continues at coordinate 6,522 of QCRX01000015.1, read as the reverse complement.
GTACAGCACTGGCTAGAGGAATATTTCGAACATCCCCTTAATATCACAGGGGTGAAAAGAGATGAACTGCAGTTAATTAAGTGCTAGTGTCTTATTAGGACAAAGACTTTTGGCACCCTACTGTCAAAATTACGTCTAGGCCTTCTTTAACCCCAGTCTTGAGGAAAAAGGGCCTTTTGATGCTTGTAAATTTCGGTCAGTCAACGCCCGACAAGCAACCTTTTATCTCATAGGAGCTAAGCCTCCGTCTACTTATTCCAAAAACCTTTTGTTCACCAACCAGTTGTAAACACTGCAGAATGCCTGCAATCTTTTAACGCTTCTTAGCCAAGTAGGGCTACCTCACTTTTTTAATATATGCCTCAGCAAATTGTCATCGCTGAGCAGCTGCGAATCGCAGCAGTGCTTACCGATGAGCGAGTAGACGAACTAATCGTCGCCCAGGGTCGCTACCAAATTGGAGATGTTTATTTAGGCACAGTCGAAAATGTCCTGCCAGGAATTGACGCTGCCTTTGTAAATATTGGAGAAAGTGAAAAGAATGGGTTTATACATGTAACTGATTTAGGCCCTTTAAGACTTAAGAAAGGAGCCGCTGGTATTACTGAGCTGCTTGAACCAAGGCAAAGAGTGTTGGTTCAAGTAATGAAAGAACCAACTGGCACAAAAGGACCTCGACTCACAGGTAATTTGGCATTACCTGGTCGATACCTTGTACTTCAACCAAATGGCCAAGGGGTAAATATTTCTCGGCAGGTTAACTCCGAGGGAGAACGAAACCGGTTACGTGCTCTTGGTGTGCTCATCAAGCCTCCTGGGGCTGGTTTACTTATGCGCACAGAAGCAGATCGTATTGCAGAAGACTTGTTAATCGATGACCTTGAATCACTACTAAAACAATGGGAAGCAATTCAACAAGCTGCAGAAAACTGCACTCCACCTGTACTCCTAAATAGAGACGAAGATTTTATTCATCGAATTCTTAGAGACCACATAGGTCCTGAAGTAACTAAAGTTGTAGTTGAAGATTCTTCAGCAGTTGAAAGAGTAAATTATTTTCTAGGACAAGATGGATCAAATGTTTTGGTTGAATTACATAATGACTCAAATAATCTGCTAGAACATTATAAAATTAATTCTGCAATACGTGATGCTCTAAGGCCAAGAGTGGATCTACCTTCTGGTGGTTACATCATCATCGAACCAACAGAAGCTTTAACTGTTATTGATGTCAATTCAGGGTCATTCACCCGTTCAGCAAATGCACAAGAAACTGTATTATGGACTAATTGTGAAGCCGCTATAGAAATTGCTAGGCAGTTGAAACTTAGGAATATTGGTGGAGTAATTATTATCGACTTCATTGATATGGAATCAAGAAGAGACCAACTTCAGCTATTAGAACACTTCACAGCAGCTGTAAAAGACGATTCTGCACGTCCACAGATAGCTCAACTCACTGAACTTGGTTTAGTAGAACTTACTCGAAAACGACAAGGACAAAATATTTATGAATTATTTGCTAAGCCCTGTTCTAATTGTGTTGGTTTGGGTCATGTAGCAGTTCTTCCTGGGAAAGATTTGCTGCAACCACTAGCTACTGCTACAGGATTAGTTAGATCTAATACCACGACAAAAACAGATATTCCGAACTCAGTAGAAAATGTTAATGGTAGGAAAAGAAAAGGAACAAAAATTCGTTCAGGTAATGAGGTTTCTTCAATTTCAGCGTCCGATCAGTTCTCTAGTTTCGAATCCACAACAACTCTACAAGAAGTTAATGATGAAGTATCTAACAATGAGTCATTAAACCATCGACAAGAACCTCAATTTATAGGCATTCATATGAGCCTTCAACAAGAGGAAGTCTTTGGCTCAATGGGATTCAATCCAACCCTTCTTCTTGATACCTCTCCAGTTAATGAAAACATAATTGTACGAATTATTCGACCTGGTGAAGACGCTGATGAAATACTTGAAGCCGGACGAAAACAAATTGCTTCAAATGCTGGTAGACGTAGAAGAAGAGGAAGGAATGGTAATCGGAATCTAAGTCGAAACGGCAATGAAGTGACTTCTATAGTGACTGAGGGAATTAGCAAGTCACCCTCAAATGACTCACAGAAAGAATCTAATGATTCAGAAATAAATACTTTTGATGAAAACTCTTTATCCAAAAAAGTTGATTTAGAAGATTCTTCCTTCAAAGTTGAAGGCAAAGCAGAAGAAGGAGAAGAAGCAGATGCAGCCCAAGAAGTTGTAGTAGAAGCAGAAGATCCTCGTAGACGCCGTCGTCGTTCTTCAGCCTCTAACTCAAATGGCTAATGATGAAGAATCAATAGCTGGAGTAGATGAAGTTGGTCGTGGATGCTTATTCGGTCCAGTCTTCGCAGGTGCTGTAGTGCTAAATAAAAGTGCCGCAATTTATTTACTTTCTAAAGGGCTCAAAGACAGCAAAATATTAACTCCAAAGAAAAGAGCCCATCTTGTCCCAATCATTAAAGCTAGTTCTCAAGATTGGGCTTTAGGACAAGCTTCTGCTAAAGAAATTGACTCAGTTGGAATCAGAACAGCAACTGAAAGAGCAATGATTAGGGCTCTGCAACGCCTATCTACGCCTATAGACCTGGTTCTAGTCGATGGACTACTACCTTTAAGGACTTGGTCTGGACCACAAAAAACTTTAATCAGGGGGGATAGTCTTTTGCCCTCCATTGCTGCAGCTAGTGTTCTTGCGAAAGAAGCAAGGGATGCACTTCTTAAGAGATTAGCAATCAAGTTCTCTGATTATGGCTTAGACAAGAATATGGGCTATGGAACCAAGTTTCACAGACAGGTCCTTTTAGAGAAAGGACCTTGTTCTTTACATCGCAAATCTTTCTTAACTAAAATCATCATTTAAAAGACATTATTTTTTCCAAATCAAGAAGCATCTAATTCTTTGCACCAACGATTAAAATCCTGAACCAATTGATGACCAACCCGGGCTTTTATGCCCAGCAGAATCCCATTAAGAATCGATTGACCTGTACTTTCCAGAACTTTCTTTGGAATTAGCTTTAAAAGAGGTGGCTGGCTAACTGTTACGCCAAGAACTGCTTGCCCTTCTAATCCATTAGGAGTGGCCTCAAGGGTGGCATCAAGACTCAATTCAAAATCATCTACCAACCCGAGTCCATCAAGCTCACTTTCAGTAGCTTGCATTTTGAGTTTGCCTTCTGTATTTATCACACCTATTGATACGACTGGATTGACTTCCAACTGAAACACCTTGAAGCTCGTTACGTTATAACGAAAACTTCCTGGACCTAATGGAGTCAACTTCTTGGCATCCAACATCGCTCCTACAACTCGCTCCTGCTGGAGCAGGTAGGAGGGGAGACGTCCAGCGTTAGTCTCTACTGGTAAATCAAGTTTTTGTCGAGCTTGAAAAGCCAGAGGCATAATCGACAATTGAATAGTCTTGATCCTATCGACCTTTCTGCTCTATTTTTCTAATGCCTACAAGAGTGGCGTACTTAGGGCCAGAAGGAACCTACGCCGAAAAAGCGGCTTTTTCTTTGGCAAAACTGGAAAAACTTGTTGAGCCTTCATTCATACCTTGCAATGGTTTGCGATCAGTTGTTGAGCATGTAGCAACGAAACGTTGTGATGCTGCCGTAGTCCCCATTGAGAATTCAGTTGAAGGAGGTGTTACAGCGAGCCTGGATTCATTATGGATATATCCAAATTTATTCATAAGTCGAGCATTGGTTTTACCAATACGACATTGCCTAATGAGTTGTGGATCACTCAATGAGATTTCAGAGATTCTTTCTCACCCTCAAGCACTTGCTCAATGCAGTGGATGGCTAAAAGAACATCTTCCTAACGCTTTACAGCTTCCCACCAATTCAACAGCAGAAGCAGTAAGGATGGTTAAAGGAAGCCGCTTTCGTGCCGCAATCGCATCAAGATCCGCAAGAGATACAAATGAAATGGAAGAAATAGCATTCCCAATTAATGATGTTGCTGGAAATCGCACAAGATTCGTGTTACTTCAACAAGAGGAGAGTCAACAAGCAGGAAACATAATTAGTCTGGCTTTTTCTTTACACGCAAACTCACCTGGAGCTTTGCTTAAAGCGCTTTCTTGTGTCGCAAACTTGGGTTTAAATATGAGCAGAATTGAATCACGGCCATCCAAACGAGAGCTGGGCGAATATGTATTCTTTATGGATATAGAACTACCTCATCAAGCTAATAAAACGAAGGCAGAACTAATTGAAAATCTCGAGCCATTATGTGAGAACTTAGTAAATTTTGGTTCTTATAAAAGCAATGAAATAGACATTGATTAGGCTCAGGCTCAGCCCCTAGTTCGAAATACTCCAAATTGCATCAGGCCTCTAGAAAATGCCCAATGCATCAACAAAATTGTAGGGACTTCACGAAAACCTTTAACAAGAGCAGCTGGGCCAAGTCCCAACACTGCATTAGGGCGGCGAAAGCCTTCAAAGATGGATTCCATCCAAGAAGGAAGTGTACATTTTGTCCAGTCATCAGTTTCTACAGCCCCTCCACAAAAACGACTATCTAAAAGATTCCGGCTAAATCCCTGAATAGTTGAAAATTCTGGATGAGCCCATTGGCTAAGTAATTGATTTAGAACCAATCTTTCAAGAGAAGTCATTGCTCCATCTAATGGCACCCTGGCATTCCAGTCAGCTAGAGCTAAAACGCCACCAGGTCTTAATACGCGAAGCAACTCATCTGCATATTTCTGTTTGTCAGGCATATGTGGACCTGCCTCAACACTCCAAACTCCATCGAAACTGCTCTTTTCTAGTTGTAAATCAAGCGCGTCCATTAGTTGAAAACGACATGAACTTGCAGAAGGCGTAAGTTGCCGTGCCCGCTCAACCTGCGCCTGGCTAATAGTTACCCCAAGCACATCAAACCCATAATCATTTGCAAGAATTCGTGCACTGCCTCCAATCCCACAACCAACATCAAGCACTCGAGAGCCCCTAGGTAGTTGATCTAACCCACTCCAACGAACTAATTGATGTACAAAGTCTATTTTTGCTAACCTAAAATCTTTATTTGCATTACCATTATCGTAATAGCCAAGATGAACATGGTCTCCCCAAAGACGCTCTAAAAGCCGATCATTAGTCCAGTCATCATAAGCGAAGGCAACTGTTTCAGATGATTGATATTCTCTACCCTTTCTCAACCAAACAAGTACACCAAAGGCAACTAATAAACCAAACAAATAAAGGAAAACAAGCCAGGGATTCATTTAAGGGTTGGCCTGATCTACATTTGAGAAAGTATCCTTTAAGGCTGTTCTTGCAGCAAGTTGTTTCCGAGTATGATCTAACATCTCGAATTCACGTTTAAGGCGCTCATTTGTATCACTTATCTCAAGTAATTTTTGTTGTTCATCTGCAACTGGCCCTCCCAAATGTGCTCCTATCCAAAAGGAAAGTTCCCTAGGCAGATCGGGTAGATCATCAGGCAGAGTTGTCTCTGAATCTGTTAGTTTTCCAGTAAGGGCAACCACATCTTGAAGAGCTGTCATTACAGAATCCGATAACTTCTGCAATCCTTTCTGATCTTCAACCTTTTCATCTTCTATCCAGCTCACCATCGCAGTTAGGAAAGGTGCCTTCCGTGTCACTTCTAGCACTCGGAAACGTTGCTGGCCAAGCGTCACAATATTGCTCCGTCCATCTTCAGATGTCTGATGCTTAATAATTTCGGCACAACATCCAACATCTGCCATCTTCTTTTCAACAGGATCCCAGCGAACAACCCCAAACCGGCTATCACTCTCGAGAACGGTTTGGAGCATTATGCGATAACGAGACTCAAAGATATGAAGTGGAAGAACTTCCTGTGGGAATAGAACCACCTCAGGTAATGGGAACAGAGGTAATTCCCTGACTGCTAATTCTGCCACGAGAATAATCCTAAGCTCATCTTCAAATCCTAGGAAACCAATATGGAATCTGGGAGTTTAATAAGACTTAGAGCTTAACTTCAATATCTACACCACTAGGAAGATCTAGCTTCATGAGTGCGTCGATTGTCTTAGCGGATGGACTGTATATATCAATGATTCTTCGATGGGTACGAGTTTCAAAATGCTCTCGTGAATCCTTGTCAACATGAGGAGAGCGAAGAACACAATAAATCTTTCTCTTTGTAGGCAAAGGAATTGGGCCTATAGCTGTAGCAGCTGTGTTGTCAGCTGTTTCAATGATTTTTTCACAAGACAGATCGAGCATGCGCCTATCAAAAGCCTTAAGGCGGATACGTATCTTCTGCTGAGCAATTGCCGTGGACATAACAAAATCAAGTGAATCCCTAATAGGGAATAAAAAATTTGGTTTTCAAGTTTCTGTGGACTTTAAACCTGAGTTCCTTATGAACAATAACCAAGTATCCAATGTAAAGGATGGTCGAGGGAAATCCCCGACCATCCTTCAAAGATTATTCAATAATCTTTGAAACCACACCTGCTCCAATGGTTCT
>QCRX01000014.1 GCA_003209275.1 Prochlorococcus sp. AG-463-P14 | reverse complement strand
GCTAAAATTTTAGATGAAATCATAAAAAATTCAATAGCATTTAAGAGAAATTTATTAGTTAATTGTATAGGTAATAAATCCAAATAAGGTGAAAGATTCTAAAGTTTTATATGTGCAAGGTCAAGGCTAAACTAGATCTTTAAATATTAATCCCGAGCCAATTATAATCAACAATAATTCCTGATCACACAGATATCCCTAGGAAAATAAGTTAATACTTAGATTGTCTTGAGCAGAAGGTCAGGTTAAGACTTCGTCTTGGAAGCAACTAAAGAAAGTTCTTTAAGTAGCTCTCGAACACCAATAAGAGCCAAGAGACATAAAGAGCCTCCTAAAAGGATAGGAAGGATTGATTCCATGCCTAAATCAGGTAAGGTTTACCATTCATAAACCAAATTTCAATCGTCGGCATCGATCTTTCTGCCTATTTCTTCAAGGCTTAAGAATTTCGAAACTATCAAGAGAAGAAACGCAAGTCATAAGGAATGGTTTTCATCAAAGCACCAACGAATTTCTTCACTCTTGATTCCAACATGAAAAGAGTCTGCAATCCTCCCGATATCGATATTGGGAGATTCAATTAAAAGTCTTAACTAGTCATGTCAAAGGGAGTCAACTAAGCAATCAATCGAAGATCCTAAAAACTCATACAAAACCAAACCAGTCAATCAAGAAGCTAAATAAGCCAAGCTTATGGCACCCATCACAATCCAATATCTCTATTGATCAATTGCACCAGTAGCTTTTAAATTGTGTGACATGGAAAGACACAAAACTACCCACAGGAATTGCGACCACTACGCAGCTATCATCTTGGCCGCAAGTACTGGTAACCTCTGGGGAATAAATCGATCTAAAACAACAAAGCAAAACTCTTGATCACTCATTTGCTAAAAATGCTTTCTTGAATTCCTCATAGATTCGACTTGTATAGGTTCTATCAACCACTAATTGCTATAGGAGAAAGTACTTTGCTAACCATAAAACAACCACTAAGAAAAAACCTAATATTTTCGACAACTAGGTAAGGAGTCATCTTTATTTTATTTAATATCCCTAGGTATAAATCAACAGGCTATGAACTATATGTGCCATTCAAACAAAGCCATTACCTTTCCATAAAAGGATTGTCTAGCTATTACTAGTAGTAGTGGGTATCGTCAATGGCTTGGCAGTACTTCATCGTGCCATTCCTAGGAATTCTTCTCTGTCCTTACAGCCTCCTATTTCTTTGGGACCTTTCACATCAAAGCTAAATCCATTCTGTCCTTAAAATGGAAGGGTAACTTTAGCCACAAAAAACACATTGCGAATACTAAACCAAAGTCTCTAAATCTATTTAGGGTTTTTATTTTCAAACAAGACCTCAAAGACCATCGCTATATTTATTAAGAGTTCTAATACTAAGTCAGGTCAGGGTAATAAAGATTTTCCTAATCATGTTAATCAACTTCTAAGAAATCGCCCCTGTGATTTTTTAACTTATAGCTAAAGAAATAAATATCTCTTATATCCATCTCTCAAGACTAGGTGGTAGTTTAAGCGACCTGGATCTAATTGGCTTCTTCTTGACTATTTATACCTTCTTGATCTTCAGAAGATATTACGCGTACCTCAAAATCAACTATCAATCCAATCAAAATCAGCAAAAACCCTATTAAGCGCCAGTCAGGAGTGAAAGCCAAAATCTCTATTGCAACCCTTTGAGCACAATAAGGCAATAAGCCCACCTAATGCCTTTAAGAGTAACTAAAAAGGCTCGCAATCCTATAATTCAGTAAATTTATCTCTATTCGAAATTTACTAAGCCACTGCAATCACTACGGTTTTGATCTAGAGAGTCCCAGTCCAAGAATCTATTTTGTATAATTTCATACCAATAACAGCTTGCAAAAGAATTTTAAAGAGCCTTAATGGAAACTTCCTCGCCAGCTTTCTCTCTAATAATCGTATTGCTACTTGGCTTGTTTAGCCTCACTGGCATTGGAGTCTATTTATCTTTCGGCCCACCTTCAAGGAAGCTAGTTGACCCTTGGGAAGTTGATGACGACTGAAACATCCGTCAAAAATTCGGCCAAAAGAGATGCTAAATAGATTGAATGGATAAACCCAAAAAAAGTAAGGTTAAAAAATTAGAGAAAGATCTACTGCGCTCTCTGGTTGACCCACAAGACAGCGCTCAACGTCACAGATACGTAAAAAGGTGGATATATGGAGAGTTACCTGACCAAAAAGAATCCCTAACCACCACAGAAGTCAATGCGGGAAGACAATCTCTTTGGAGCATTTTGCATAAGGTAATTACTGGCGACGAATAAATGCACAAAAAAGGCGCCCGCATCGCGCAGCGCCCATAACGACAAACATTTGTGAGGAGTGCCGTGTCTTTGGTCTAGCTGTTATTAGACCAATAAGTCACTAGGCATAATCGCTCTATTTGAAAAAATGAGTCTTAGTACTTTTCTTGCCTAGAAATATTTGCTGAATTAAAGATTAAACCTGACTTGTCAGAAAGGGAGGTGCAATCCCAAACGTCCCAAAAGCCAAAAACCAAAAGCTACTTTTATCCCTGTTGCCAACAATCCCCATCCAAGGAGTTGCCTTTTTGACATTCCAAACAACATCTAATCAAAAAAACAATGCATATATGTTCTAGCTCAACAAGAAGGATCTTGAACTATCGGCCTATCAGAAATGGTACATCTAGTTAAGTTCGAATTAAGCGAATGCCACTGCCACTCCTAACACTGAAAGTAAGCATGCCAAAAGATCCTTTCTAACGATATGGTCACCTTCCCTTTTGGCAAAGAACATAGCCATCACAGGACTAGTACTTAAGCAAGTTACTGCAAGTCCAACTGGTAATTTTTGAAAAGCAATTTGTTGAAGCAGAATTCCAAGATTAGTTCCCAAAAGAGTTGCTAAAATAATTAATGTAAAGTTAAAATTAGTTTTCTTTACATCTTGCAAGACTAGTTTATTAATACTAGGAGATATAAATAGCAACGTTAAAAATGCACCTAAGATCCGAACTGCCGAAGTTTCTAATGGCATTAAGCTTCCTTGACTTAGAACGCTCCTAGATATCAAAGCTCCTATAACACCACATACAATCGATCCAAAAGCAAATAAGATGCCACTTCTATTGATATTAGATTTTGCATCCGAGATATGAGTAAATTCTGATATATTTTTTTGTGCTATCAATACAACAGATATCGCTACCATAATTGCACCTATCCATGTTCTAAATGAAATAGTTTCTTCTAGGAATATAGCTCCAAGCAAACTTGCTAAAATTGGCGCTGTAGCTTCCATAGTAAGTGTTTTGCGAGTACCTATTCTTCGCAAAGCGGAAAAGTATAATGTATCACCAATAGCTATTCCTACTGATCCACTGATAAATAAGATACTTATAGAATAAAACTCTTTCAGCCAAGACAGCTGAAATATAATCGGCAGGAATAATAATGTAGCTATAGTATTTTTAAGTGTATTTAATTGAATTGAGTGTTTCTTATTCGTCAATTGCTTCCAAAGAGAACTAGATATAGTCCATGCAATTGATGCGCCTAATGCTGAAAGTATACCTATCATTATATCGTCAAGCTATTTATATATACGAAGGATAAATTAAAGGTCAAAGAATCTTAAAAGCTTTAAGCCAAGGTTGGGAAATTCAATTTCTCAAAGAATCACAATTTTGTATGGGTCGCCTGAGATTCGAACTCAGGACCAGCCGGTTAAAAGCCGGATGCTCTACCGCTGAGCTAGCGACCCACCCTATTGGGATGCCTATAAGGCACGCATGGAAATTATCACGCGACCTCTCTATAAATAGAACTTGCTTTGTTTTGAACACCTTAAGAGCTAGTAGCGGCAACGATTTATGAGAAGTTGAAATATTGCTGCGAAATCAATTAAGGCCTTCAGGTCTCCTCAGAAAGCCCTCCAAAAGCTGGAGAGAAACCATGACAACAACCTCTTATGCCGCTTTAAGACAAAAATATTCTTCCTTTCAAAGGGCATAGTCCCTAGGCTCAATGTGAAGAATGGAGAGTGGTTTTGAACCAATCACCGTCAGTAATTGTTATTGGAGCAGGTCTGGCAGGCAGTGAGGCTGCTTGGCAAATAGCTAAAGCTGGCATCAAAGTAACACTAGTAGAAATGCGACCTGCTAACCGCTCTCCTGCTCACCACACTAACGAATTTGCAGAGTTAGTTTGTAGCAATAGCTTTGGAGCTCTAAGCAGTGACAGGGCCGCAGGCCTTTTACAAGCAGAACTTAGGCTCTTAAAATCATTGGTGATTAATACAGCAGATATTCATTCAGTCCCAGCAGGAGGTGCTCTTGCTGTTGATAGAAGCAAATTCAGTAGTGCACTAACAGAAATTCTTTCTTCAGAGCCATTAATAACTGTAAAAAGAAATGAGCTAACTAAACTCCCTTCAGAAAATCAAATCACCATAATTGCGACTGGCCCCCTAACAAGCGAAGCCCTAGCGAATGATCTAAGAAGTTTTACTGGACTAGATGAATGTCACTTCTTCGATGCAGCAAGTCCAATAGTTCAAGGAGAAACAATTGATCACTCAATAGCCTTTCATGCAAGTCGGTATGACAAAGGCGATGCTGACTACATAAATTGTCCAATGAATAAGCAGGAATACGAAAGATTCAGAGAAGCTTTAATCAATGCAGATCAAGCTGAATTAAAGGATTTCGATAAAGAGGATGCACAATTTTTTGAAGGATGCCTACCAATCGAGGAATTAGCTCGACGTGGAGAAGATACTTTGCGATATGGACCTCTGAAACCAATAGGGCTATGGGACCCCCGATGGGGAGACGTTACCAATAAAGAGGTCCGACGCACAAAAAGGGCGCATGCAGTAGTGCAACTACGCAAAGAAGACAGATATGGAAGACTCTTTAATCTTGTCGGCTTTCAAACAAACCTGAAGTGGGGAGAGCAAAGCCGTGTTCTAAGAATGATTCCAGGTCTTACAAATGCCGAATTTATTCGTTTCGGTGTAATGCACCGCAACACTTTTCTTGAATCACCTCAACTATTAAAGCCAACTCTCCAATTCAGGGAAAGATTAAATCTCCTTGCAGCTGGCCAACTGACTGGTACTGAGGGTTATGTCGCTGCTGTTGCCGGAGGCTGGCTGGCTGGAACGAATGCTGCACGATTAGCGAAGGGCAAAGAGGTCATAAGACTTCCGAAAACAACGATGCTGGGTGCTTTAACCCACTTCATTTCCGACCGTGAAAACAACAAATCTACGAAAGGTCTCTTTCAACCAATGCCAGCAAACTTCGGGCTATTGCCTGAGTTAGAGCAAAGAATCAAAAACAAACGGGCTCGCTACTGTGCTTACCGGGACAGAGCCCTAAGAGATCTTGAGACATCAATTTCAACTAAATAAACCATCTAAGAGGACAATTAACTCAGCAGTGCTGAAATTACTTCCAACTGACAAACCCACTACCTAAGTTTTTTTTAATCAAAGCACCATGAATAGGCACAAAAATACTGGAGACGATTCAACCCATTGGGATGCACTAGTAATTGGATCAGGGATTGGAGGTCTCGTTACGGCAAGTCAACTTGCGGCCAAAGGGGCAAAGGTTCTTGTTTTAGAGCGTTACACGATCCCTGGAGGTAGCAGCGGATCTTTTCACAGGAAGGGCTTTACTTTTGACGTAGGAGCTTCAATGATCTTTGGCTTTGGAGAGAATGGTCATACCAACTTATTAACACGTGCTCTAGCTGATGTAGGTGAACACTGCAAAACATTCCCAGATCCAGTTCAACTTGCATATCACCTACCTAATGGATTAGAAATCGCTGTAGATAGAAATTACCACCAATTTATTTCTGATTTAATCAATCGATTTCCTCATGAAGCTTCAGGTATAAAAAAGTTTTACGGCCTCTGTTGGCAAGTATTTAATTGCCTAGATGCAATGCCTTTGCTTTCAATAGAAGACCCTGCTTATCTAGCGAAAGTATTTTTTCGGGCTCCTTTTGCATGTTTAGGTCTTGCTCGTTGGTTGCCTACAAATGTTGGCGATGTAGCAAGTAAATACATAAAAGATCCTGAATTATTGAGATTCATAGATATCGAATGCTTTTGTTGGTCTGTCATGCCTGCTAGTCATACACCAATGATTAATGCAGGAATGGTATTTTCAGATCGTCACGCTGGTGGTATAAATTATCCGGAAGGAGGCGTTGGCATAATTGCAAAAAAACTTGTAAATGGCCTAGAAAAACTTGGGGGTGAAATTAGATACAAATCTAGAGTCACCAGAGTGCTGCTAGAGAGAAATTCTGCAGTTGGTGTTCAATTGGCAACTGGCGAAAAGATCAAAGCAAAAAATGTGATCTCTAATGCCACCCGCTGGAATACTTTTTCAGGCGGAGGATCGAAAGAAGGGTTAATTAATAAAGAAGATACACCAACCTCAGAGATCAAATGGAGGCAACGATATAGTCCATCTCCATCTTTTCTATCTATTCATTTAGGTGTTGACAGTAATATTATTCCAGAAGGAACACATTGCCATCATTTAATACTTGATAAATGGGAGCATATGGATAAGGAACAAGGTGTAGTCTTCGTCTCAATGCCATCCTTACTGGATCAATCAATCGTCCCTGAGGGGAAACAGATTGTTCATGCCTTCACACCATCTTCAATGAATGAATGGGAAGGTTTAAACCCAAAATCTTATTTAGAAAAGAAAGAAAAAGATTCAGATAAACTTATTAAGCAAATAGAAACCATTTTACCTGGTCTAAAAGATTCAATTAGCCACAAAGAGGTAGGAACCCCAAGAAGTCATAGAAGATTTCTAGGACGCTACCAAGGTAGTTATGGACCCATTCCATCTCAGCGCCTTCCAGGATTATTGCCAATGCCCTTCAATAGCACAGCAATTAAAGGGCTCTTTTGCGTAGGAGACTCGTGTTTTCCAGGACAAGGTCTAAACGCAGTTGCATTTAGTGGGTTCGCCTGTGCTCACAAAATAGGAGCAAAGCTAGGCATAAATCCATGGTCATTACCTCATTGATTAATTAGATATAAACTCAACAACTAAGAAATACCTTCAGTTAAATCTGAGAATTAGTTGAAAAAGTTTAATACAAATTAAGCAAGTATTAATCTGGCAATATATCTAAACTGAAGCGATACCCTTGTTGTCTAACTGTTGTAATACCACCTCCCTCACCAAGACCTGCTTGTTCAAGTTTTCTTCGAAGTGTTAGCACTTGAGTATCAACTGACCGAGGCCCACCACTAAAAGGTGGCCAAGCCATTCTTAGTAGTTCTTGGCGACTGCGAACCATGCCTGGTGGCATCAACAACGCGCAAAGAAGAGCAAATTCTCTAGGGCTCAATTCAACTGGCTTCTCGCGCAAAGTAACTTGGCGCAAAAGCAAATGCACCTCAAGTGGCCCTACAGCCACCCTTTCTTGCAGTCCTATACGCCCTCTCCCTAAAAGATTTCTACACCGAGCTGCTAATTCTTCTAGCCCAAAAGGTTTTTTGAGAACATCATCAGCTCCTTCATCTAAGAGTCCGACCAGGGACTCAGAGCCAGACCTTGCTGTAAGAACTATTACTGCACAGCCTAATTGTTGTGCTAATCGGAGTGCTGAGGTGTGTTCAACAAGTTCTGCACAAACCAAAAGATCAGGTGTCTGGTCTCGACATAGGTCTACTGCCTCTTCAGCAGATCCCACGGCTGCTGTGAGATGGCCGTCCTGTCGCAATCGTTGGACAAGGACAGTACGAAGAGTCGGATGAGGCTCAACAACAAGAACCTTAGAAGGGGTTGGTGTCGTGGGCTGCATAGAAGTCGACCCCGAAGAGGATGTTGAGCTTTGCTCGTTTGACAACAAGTCTGAAGAAATGGAGGTCACATGCCATTACACATCCTCCTTACGCTAAAGCAATGCAATGGCATCTCGTTAATTAAGAATGCCTTTCTCGAAGACCATGACATCCCTTGACAACCTCGAATCTATTAGGCATTTTCAATCGCTTTGTGATGCATGTCAGGAACTCACCAGTCGCCACCATAGTCCTTCCGAATTAAGGCTCTATGCAGATGGGTATCTTCATGCCTTAAGGAAGACAGGTCGTCTTGATAGAAGAGATCAAGAAAAACTAGAAAAACTTATAGAAAGGTGGATTGTTGATCCTTCAAGCTTTATCGGTCCGGATGGAGACATAGGTGACCTTTTTTACAAAAAAGAAGTTGGTCACTGACTTAAATATTTTTTTTTAAGAAGCCAAAGCAATTTCAAGTTTTTCGCGTAGTTCTCCAGAATTGAACATTTCAATCAATATGTCAGAACCACCAATAAATTCTCCTTTCACATAAACCTGGGGGATTGTTGGCCAATTAGAGAAATCCTTTATACCTTGACGAATTTCCATATCAGAAAGGACATCAAAGGTTTCAAAGCTCATGCCAAGTGAATTAAGGATTTGAACCACATTGTTAGAAAAACCACACTGAGGCATTAACTTGTTGCCCTTCATAAAGACCATGATCTGATGTGAATTAATCAGAGTCTCTATTCGATCACGAGTTTTTAAATCCATTTTGGGAAGATTTTAAAATAAATCAGTTAGGGATTGATGTGTTCAGAGCTAAAGCATGAATGGCTTCACTGGCCAACTCATCCTTGAGGGCTCCATAAACCAATTGGTGCTGACGAATCAATGAAAGACCTTTAAAGGCATTAGAAATTACATCTATTTTCAAGTGATCGCCGGCACCACTCAAATCTTCAATAGCAACCTTTGCATCAGGTAATACTCTCTGAATTGCAGTACTTAATTCTTCTGAGCTAACCATACAAGGAAAGGAAGGAAACTTTTGTGATTTGAGAAAAGAACTCCTATAAATGAGTTGCTTCTTCTGGTTTACCTCTGAGCACCAGCATAAGGGGTATCAACAAACCCAAGCTCAATTAAACCTTGATAAGCCTTTTGCCCTTCTGGCTTGGCAGGGGTCATAAGTCGAACGACTTCAACTAGCAAGGGCACTGCGACTTCAGGTTGATTCTGCCTTCGTAAGAGAGCCGCAAGTCTAAGATTCGCATTTGAAAGGAGTTCCAAGGTTTTTCTACCTTTTTCATCCATCTCACGCGGAATGCGAGCATCTAAACCTCTGAAAGATCCACTCAAATTCCTATAGAAAGAAAGAAGTTGCTTTGAAACATCTCGAGCCTCGTCAAAATGTTTCTTGGCTCTCACAAAATCGCCTTTTGAAACAGACTCATCACCCTTTTTAATTAGGTTCTCAACCGTGGAAACATTAAAACCCCCTTTTCTTCTTGCTAAGACTTTGTAATTAGAAGAAGGAGGCTCTTTGGCTTCAGAAGGGACTGAGGAGGAAGCCAAGCCAACCAAGAGGGCCAAGGCAGTCATCGAAACGCTATAACGCATCTAAAAATCAACTGATTGATGACTAGAACTTTAAAGCGCTTTCTTTATGCGACCAACACAGGTAAGGGCCGCTTGTTCAGCTGAATCCATCCTGAAAGCCAATTCATCATTGAAATCTTTAACAGCATCTTTGCCATAACCATTGACTTTCATAGGTTTAGAAAAACAAATTGCTGCTTTAGCAAATGGCCTTGGCATGGCCTCGCTATATCCAAGACCAACTGGTACGACTTGAACATCAACTCCTTTCCCTTTAGCCAATTGAGCTAAACGGATCAAGCCTTGTTTCAGGCGTATAGGCTTTTCTGTGCGATTAATTCTTCCTTCTGGGAAAACTACAAGTTGCTGGCCAGCAAGCATCAAATCAACGGCAAACCTTAGGGTTGCCAAGGAAGGTTTCAACTGATCCACAGGAAAACAACCCAGACGTTCCAAGAACCAACCCTGTAAACCTTTCATTTCTGTACGAGTAACCATATATCTACAATCACGACCGGTAACACGGCGACCTGCAGCCATAGTCAACATCAAGCCATCCCATCGAGCTCTATGAGTTGGAGCCAATAAAACAGGTCCTCTCATAGGTAAATTTTCAATTCCAATTACTGTTTTTTCTCTGAAATAATTTCTGAGGACCAAATCCTGAGTCACCACCATTGCAAGTGGGCTCCAAAAAGGATCAACACCTAGACATAAGTTGATTTCGCGAGTAGCGATTGCCAAGTTTTAAGGCATCCAATTTATTGAACTTAACTGCGTAGCAGACTGTTTATCCTTATAGGAAGGGCAGTTAGACCTGCGGCTCAAGAATCTTGAGCTGGAAACCAAGCCAATAGCTTAATAAAATTAAAGTTATTAACTTCAGTCATGGCAAGCCTTGGAGTCAACCTAGATCACATTGCAAATGTTCGGCAGGCTCGTAAAGCTAATGAACCAGACCCTGTACCAATGGCCCTACTCGCTGAACTTGGTGGTGCTGATGGAATAACCATTCATCTCAGAGAAGATCGAAGACACATTCAAGATCGAGATTTGAGACTTCTTAAGGAAACTGTGAGAAGCCGGCTGAATTTAGAGATGGCCGCCACTCCCGAGATGGTTGATATAGCTATAAACACCCTGCCAGACATGGTGACTCTCGTCCCCGAGAAGAGAGAAGAAATAACAACAGAAGGAGGTTTAGAAGTTTCTTCTAATAAAGCCTATTTAAAGGAAGTCATTGAACGCATTCAAGATGCCGGGGTACTAGTAAGCCTATTCGTAGACGCCATTCCTAAGCAATTAGAAGCCTCTAAGAATGTTGGAGCCACTTGGGTCGAACTTCATACAGGCACATATGCTGAATCAACCTGGGAGAGAAAGCCTTTCGAACTAGCCAAAATCCAAGAAGGGTGCGTTAGATCTAAGACCCTAGGTTTACGAGTAAATGCTGGCCATGGCCTTACCTATCAAAATGTTGAGCCTATAGCTGCAATAGAAGGGATGGAAGAACTTAATATTGGCCATTCAATCATCGCTAGATCTATATCTGTAGGACTCACAGAAGCTGTTCGGGAAATGAAAAATCTTGTACAAAATCCACGGAAAGAGCCTTTATTTGGAATTCCTTATACATGAAAATATTTTCAAACTATTTCAAAGACGAATTCTAAGCAACTTAAAGAAGTCGAGAGTCCAAGAATCCCACCTCGTTTTCCCAGAAGAATCTTGTTGGTGACGAAGATTACCATCGCCCAACGTCACCAATGCCTGTTTATTCTTCCACCAGATCCAATCACGTATTGGTGGTGTATTCATAAGATCATCTCTAGTAAGTCCAAGTCTTAACCTTGCTGAGACTTCAAGGAGAACAGCTAACATCGCCTCACTATCCTCAGATCGAGACAACTCCTCATTGGTTTTCTCTGCACCATCAAGTGAGTCAACAAGGCACTTAACCTTTTCAGTTACAGATAGTTCTTTGGAGTCCATATCAGCCAAATTGAATAATCTCAGGCTGAATACTAGACAAACCAAATAAAGGATTGTGCACTGCTTACTAGTATTAAAGAATGAATCAATCTGATATAAACCTTGAACTATCAGAATTCCAATGCATAATTTTGGGAAATAGACTAAGAAATCAATTATCTATAAAAAACACCTTGCCGAACCTTGTTAACTGTCTATCGCAGCAATCGAGCTGAATGGCTGGCAGCTGTTCTATCAGAACAACTAAGGCTTAATCCACCTGGTCCTTTTGAGACAGTAGAGATCGTTGTAAACACTTGGCCTACAAGCCGTTGGCTGGGGGAACAGCTCTCTGTCGTAAATGGGATTAATGCTCTTACTCGGTTTCCTTTCCCTGGATCACACTTAAGACAACTTGTACTGAAAATTCATGGATTAAATGATGACATTAAAGATTCCTGGAAAACACAAAATCTTGTTTGGACAGTACTCGAAGTATTACCTGAACTATTAGGAAAAGCCGAAGCAAACCATTTGAAAGAATGGCTAAACAAACAGGAGACGTCAGTTGAAAATTCACTGAATAGAGATACTTGGCAACTTGCATACGCTATTGCGAATGCATTTGACGACTACGCACTATATCGACCTGATTGGATTAATAAATGGTTGAGATACAAAGGAGATTTCCAAAGAGCACTGCAAGAGCTGCCACCTTATATGAGGTGGCAGCCAAGCTTGTTACAACTACTGGGAGAGCGTCTAGACAATCCCCCATTTGGATTTCAAGCAAAGAGTGCCATTGAGAAACTACGGGTAGGAGTAATACCTCAAAAGAAACTCCCATCTAAACTTTACTTTTTCTGTATAAGCAGCCTTGCTCCAATACAAGTTGAATTAATCCAGGCCTTATCAGGAATAATCAATATAAATATGTTTCTTCTTACTCCATGCCCGGATCTCTGGCAGAGATGTAAAAACAAACGAGAAGCTCTTGATCTGAACTGGAGTAGCGATAAGAATACAAACTGGCTACTAAAAGCTCCTCGATTAGAAGCAAATGTAGGTCGATTAGGAGCCGAATTCCAACAACTTTTAGAAGGTAGTGGAGAAAGCCAACTAGGCGAATGGACCGAAGGAGATCTCTTTGCCGCTCCTGCAAATATGGCAATTGAGTCAGGACGAATTCCAAGTTTATTAGAACAAATTCAACAACAATTAGTTGAAGAGAACCACAACACCAAGATCAAAAGAGAAAAGCAAGACAACTCGCTTCTGTTCATCGCATGCCCCGGCCAGCGACGTGAAGTTCAATTAGTTCGAGATCAGATCATTCAATGGTTAGCAGAGGATCCCTGCCTAGAGCCTAGAGACATCTTAATAATGACACCTCAAATAAAGAGCTTTGCTCCTCTAATTGCCTCTGTATTTAATGATATATCAGCTACAAATGTTGTTTTACCTTGGCGTATAACCGATAGAAGCCAACAAGATGATCCTGGTTTAACACAATTCATGTTAAGGCTATTAGAAATCGCAAGTAGTCGACTCAGTGCATCCACACTAGATTCTCTTTTAACAAATCCAGCAATACAAAAACAACAAGGGATCACTCCAGAAGATGCCAATAAAATCACTAGCTGTTTACAACTTACTGGTTTCAGATGGGGACTAGATGCAATAGAGCGTGATGGAGATGAAATCCACAGTCTTAAGTGGTGTATTGATCGATGGCTACTAGGATTAATTATCCCTATCGACTCATGTAATGAATTAAGAGATGCCGCTCCCTTTACTGATGGAATAAATGTAACTGATATATCAAGATGGTGGAATTTACTGTCTGAGCTAATTAATCAACTCAAAGAATTACGCAAATCGCACACTTGTGAAGAGTGGGTAGAACGTTTGAGATTGTGTTCAAAAACTCTTTTCGGGAACGGAGGCCCATGGTCATGGGAACAACAATCTTTTCTAGAAGCTCTTGAAGACTGGAAACAAGTAGCTGGTTCAAGTCATCTAAAAATTGAAACTTCTGTTGTTAAAGACATTCTTAATGAAGCGCTGTCATTAGAAACAGGTCGTTTTGGTCATCGCACTGGTCGTCTCACGATCAGTGCCCTTGAACCCATGAGGGCTATTCCACATAAAATAATAGTTCTTATGGGACTAGATACAAAAATTTTTCCACGCAATCAAGAGCTCCCAGGGTTCCACCTTTTAGAACACAAACACCAATTAGGAGATCCACGTAATAGTTATCAAGATAGATATGTGATTCTCGAAGCACTTATGTCTACCAGAAGAAATCTTTTAATTACTTGGAACAGTAAAAACGAAACCACAGGAGAGCCTAATCCTCCCCCGAGTCCAATACAACAGTGGATCAGCCAATTAGCAAATGAACTCGATCAGGAAAGTTTTGATGGACTCTTCCGGGAACCTGCACCCAACCCTCTTGATCGAAGCAATTTTCTCCCAAGCAAAGAATATCCCCCTATAAGTTGTGATCGACGTAGTCTTGCCGCACGTCAATGGCTCGACAAGAGAATAAAGCCAATTCCTGTGGCTCTGGCTTTGCCATTAACTTGGACGAACACATCAGAGGACAACCAGTCTCAGATATCAAATGAATTTCTTTTGTCATGGTTAATAGCTCCACAACTCACTTGGTTAAGACAACTAGAACTAAAACCAAGAGAATGGATTTCTCCACTTCAGGACCTAGAGGCTCTTGACCTTAATGAATTACAAAGACAAAATCTACTAAAAGATCGTCTTTCCATTCTCATAGACCAAATTCCAAATAACAAGAATAAATATCTAACAAAATCAACTCCAGGAAAGTGGGTAACTAACTATGCAGGACAAGGGAAATTTCCTGGTGGATCTGGAGAAGAAATAGAAGTGATGATACTTGAATCCAGATGGCAAAATCTTCAATCAATTCTTTTCAGCCTAGGACCTTGCAAAAAACAAACTGTTCAATTAACTGATACTTCTAATGAAATTCTTTGGGCAGGAAATACGAGTGTAGTAATTGATTTAGGGAAACTAAAATCACGGGTAGTAATGCAAGGTTGGCTTCAACACTTACAGCTTTGCGCCTCTGATCAAGCCCCTACTTCAACTGTGATAATTGCTCGAAATCACACAAAATCAAAAACAGATGAATTCGAGGTTGCCCTAAAGTGGGTCCCATTGCCTGTAGATATAGCCCAAAGGAATCTAAACCAATTATTCTCTATTGCGAATAAAGGATTAAATGAATGCTGGCCTGTCCCACCAGAAAGTGGTTGGGAACTAGCAAAAGCAACTACAAAAAATGTTCTCAAAGCCGAAAAAGCTTTCAAAGATAAATGGAATGGGTCCTTTAACTTTCAAGGAGAGAGAGAGAAGAGTGAAATGTATATTTGTTATGGAAAAGATTATGATGCCTGTAATTTCCTTAAAAGCCAAGTTTTCAATGAGGCATGGTGTAGTCTTTATGAGCCTTTAATCGAATATTTAATTAAATAACACCGACAAGTATCCTGAAAGAAAAAATCAAAAAATAAGCATGAAACTTCTAACAAGAATAAAACGGCTCAACTCTTCTAAACTTTACTTTTTTTCCATAATACAAAGATCTAATTTTATAGGTTATAATGATTATATCTAATTAGCAAGGCTGCTTAATTAGACTCGAGCTAAGAATACAAAATAGTTATTCTACTTGGCAAGAATATTCTATATTTTATTCGATTAATTACTGTCAAAGCATTCTTTTATAGAAGAAGCTCTAATGAAACAGTTCAGGCTAAAATCTATCCAAAATTCGATTTCCTTAGCTTTTTCAGGATGGGGGATTAGCTGGAAAGGAATAGTTAACAATCAGCAAGGTGAATGGTGGTTAATTGCTCAGTTAGCAATTATCGCAGCACATCTATTCCCCTCCTGGCCATCTTTATTTCTAGAAAATTATCCAACAATTTTTAAAATCTTCGGAATTTCTACTTTTGCTCTTGGAGTTTTACTTAGCACAAGAGCTTTAATAGGACTGGGTCCAAATCTTTCGCCACTTCCAGACCCAAAGCCTGAGGCAAGTCTAATAACATCTGGACCCTATCATAATTGTCGTCATCCTCTATATCAAGCCCTGATCATTAGTTCGGCTGGCTTAACAATTTGGCTGGCAAGCATGCTACATCTACTTTTATTTGTTTGTCTATGTTGTACATTAAGAGGTAAAGCTATGAGAGAAGAGCGTAAACTTACAGTAAAGCATCCAGACTATGAAACCTATCTAAAACATACTCCTGCAATTATCCCCAATTTCCCTTTTCTAGATTGGCACTACTAAATATGAGGGAATTAAAACATATGTTTGCCAAATCAATGAATAGACTAAATCGGTCCACATATAATAAAGAGAAATATGTTTGGATCTATCAAGAGAAAATAAGTTGCCAAGGATATGCGCAATAGAATCGAAATGCCTGAGATCAAGTTTGAGCCGAATCAATATCCTCTTGAGCCAGGACTTCGTCTGATAGAAGCTAGTGCAGGAACTGGAAAAACCTTTGCTCTTGCACACTTAGTTCTACGTCTAGTAACAGAAAGTGGGCACAATATAAAAGAACTACTAATTGTTACTTTCACAGAAGCTGCGGCATCTGAATTAAAGTCAAGAATTACCAATCGTCTTGAAGAAGCCTTAATGGGGCTAGAGAATCAAGAACACGACCAAGATGAAATCGCTAGAGATATGGTTCTCCACCAATGGCTTAAGGAGAACTGTAAAAGTCAATCCAAAAGAAACGTACTTGCCAATCAATTATTAATGGCTCTAGAAGGAATTGATCATGCAGATATAACCACAATACATGGTTTTTGTAGACGGACTTTAAAACGAGATATCTTTGAGACCGACTCAATTATTAATCCTAAGATTGAAGCAGAGGAGAATCAAATTCACCTTGAAGTTGTACATGAATACTGGAAAAATCAGATTCTTACTTTAAGAGCAGAACATATAAGAGGCCTTCAGAAGGCTGGATTAACCATTGCAAGCCTAACGAAAGCATTATTAAAGATAGATAGCAATCCAAGCCTTAGGTTGAAGATTAATAAGGATCTAGTAGATGACAAAAAAGCCCTTCTCGAACAATTTAATAAGTGGATAAAGGATTACTGGGAAAAATTTGATTTCTATTGGCAAAAAGACGGGAAGAGTCTCGAAACTGAGCTTCGGATAATGGCAAAATTTTACAAATCGCAAGGAGCAAAGGACATAAAGCCATTCTCATCAAAACCTCTCAAAGATAGGCATCAAATACTAAACGAATGGGTTGAGAATATACGGTCCAAGTTCAATCATAATCTGATTAAATATTCTCCTTCTTATGAAGAGATTAGAAATCAATCTTTATTAGAGAGTTATTTCCATCCTGCAACTTTATGCATCGTCGCCAATCGATGCGGAGATAAGAATCCCTCTCTACTCAAACCAAATCTACAACATGCAATTGCAGAATTATTCGACAGTCCAGCCGAAAATACCTGGAATCATGCATTAAAATGGACACTGGATGCTCTTTCAGAGCGTAGACAAAAGAATGGTCTTTTAAGTTTTGGAGGACTTCTTAGGGCACTTGATCCTGGCGAAAATAATACAAATAAAAGTAATAGTAATAGTAATTCAATCTCACAGATAACTATAAGACTGAGAAAAAGATATAAGGTTGCATTAATTGATGAATTTCAAGATACAGATCCTTCACAATGGAGATTGATGAAAGAGACTTTTGGAAATAGCTCTGAACATCTCATGCTAATGGTAGGAGACCCAAAACAAGCTATATATAGATTTAGAGGAGGTGATCTCAATACTTATATGAAAGCCAGAGAAGAAGTTGACCGCATAGATATTTTATTAGATAACTTTCGCGCAACCGTTCCCCTAATGCATGGGTTAAACAAATTAATGGCAGCAGGACTCACACGCTCAGGTTTAAAGGTTCCAGAGTTGACACCAAAAAATATTAAAAGTGAGCTCATTCCCAATGGTGAACATCCTCTAAGAGTCCTGATTGCTGGAAAAAATATCAAGGAAGACTCGAATCAAACCACTCCATTAGAATCAAAAACTAAATTAGAAGAAGATATTCCAACGGCTATAGCAAATGTTGTACTTGACTTACTATTAGATGAGCAAAGAGATATTGAGCCTTCAGATATTTGCATTCTAGTAAACAAACATGAACAAGCCTCAAGTATTCGTAAAGAGCTTAGTAACGCAAATATACCAACTCGACTTGTAAGTCAAGGTGATGTATTTCACAGTGAAGCATCGCTAATTCTGCAGAGGTTTTTAGATTGCCTTGCTAAACCAGGTGATTCAGCAAAGCTTCGACTAGTAGCTTCATCAGCTTTAATTCAATGGAACCCAGAAAAGCTTACAAAAGCTGAGCTGAGTGGAGAGTTAGATGAACTTGCTGTCAAGTTCAAACAATGGGCAAAGAACTTACAAGTCCAAGGTCTTTCAGGCTGTCTTGCTGAACTACTTGAAGCCAAAACAATGGCTGATCTTTCAGAAAGAGGAAGAATGCTTGGCGACCTACAGCAATGTGCTCAACTTGTACAAGAAGCGATTCATATGCAAGGGCTAAATGCCATTACCGCTGCCAATTGGCTAAGACGACAGAGATTGCAACCAATTGAGACTATCCCCCAAGATCGTCAACCATATAGTGATATTGCTGCAAGTTCAGTCAATGTTGTTACAGTCCATAGAAGCAAGGGGCTCGAGTATCGAGTAGTTATTTGTCCCTATCTATGGCAGTCCCCTCCAGAGCCAAAAGGACCATTATGGCAAGTTAAAGATTCACCTTATTGGCTTATATCAATAAACAATGGGTGGGGAAGAGGAATGTTTGCAGCAAACGAAGCAAAAGAAGCTGCTCTTCAAGAGGCAGAAAGAATAGCTTATGTAGCACTTACAAGAGCACGTACTCAGCTAATACTTGTTTGGGCAAAAGGAGCAAAACAAGAAGGAAGCCCCATTAAATCCTTGCTATTTGGGCCCGATTCTTTAGAAGAAAGTAACGAACAGCTGTCCATTACTCGAATGATGAATTGGTTAAAAGACAATGCTGTGCCAATAACTATCAATAATGCCTTACAAAAAAAACCAACTCTTAGATGGGAGTCACCACGACTACAGGGAAAAATTTCTTTAGGCCCAGTTCCCAAGCAGCAATTAGACACAAGTTGGGGGCGCAATAGTTATTCAACATGGATTCTCAATTCCCATCCAAATAGCTCTTACACAACTTTTGAACCTGTTCTTTTTGAAGAAGGTAAAGATCGAATTCATAACGACAAAGAACTTTCCCAGCCGATTCAAGAGCAAGGTGATGCTCCAAGAAGAAATTCATCAGAGACAAACTTACCTTGGCCTGACCAGGGTCCTCTAGGAAACTTCCCAAGAGGAGCTATAGCTGGTGATTGTCTTCACAGAATTCTCGAGCAACTTGACTTTTGTGAATCACTCCAAGGTGCTAATACAACAAGAATTATCGAAGTTGAGCTATCTAAGTCTGGTATTAATTTGGACCAACTTGAATCAGTACAAAATGGTTTAGGAAGAGTGTTAAACCTTCCATTGGGGGATCCTCTTGGAGGGTTGAAACTAAATCAACTTCATGACAAACGTCGAATATCAGAATTGAGCTTTGATATACCAATTGCTCAGCAAGGGAAAGCCCTCCGTACTCTAGATATTGCAAATATTTTCAAGCATGATCCCTCACATCGCTTTGGATTACTCTACGCAGAACAACTAAAAGCTCTAAATATTTTCAGTAGAGGTTTTCTAACTGGGTCTATTGATCTCATTTTTACGGATAAGGAAGACTCTTCTAAAGCACGTTGGTGGGTAGTCGATTGGAAGAGTAATTGGATTGGAAAACGAAATAAACAAGGAGAGGTTTTGGAATGTGGCCCCATTCACTACAACAATGAGGCAATTGAAGAGCAAATGCTTACTCATCACTACCCTCTGCAAGCACATATCTACCTAGTAGCTTTGCATCGGTTTCTTTCCTGGAGGCTACCCAACTACTCACCCCCAAGACATCTAGGAGGTTATATCTACATCTTTTTAAGAGGCATACCAAAGTTAGAAAATGAAGATGCACTAGGTGAAATACCTGGTCTATTAATTGAGAAAGCTCCCTTAGATCGAATTCTAAACCTAAATCAATTATTTGAAGAAGGCAGAAAATGAATCAATCTAAGCACTCCAAATATTTACCTAATAATTTACAAAAAGCAGTATATGAAACTCTCCTCAGACGTCTTACCCCAAAAGAATCATCAGATCATCTAGAGGATATAGTCAACGCACTAATGGATGCCTTATTACATGGAGAACTTTA
The DNA here is from genome assembly GCA_003209275.1 of Prochlorococcus sp. AG-463-P14. GTDB lineage: Bacteria > Cyanobacteriota > Cyanobacteriia > PCC-6307 > Cyanobiaceae > AG-463-P14. Next base: position 5,468 of record QCRX01000014.1, on the reverse strand, counting down.
TATAACTCTTGATCCTTCATATACCCCTAATGATCTCAAAGCGAAAGGATGGCCTGAAAGCCACCGAGAAGCACTCGCTAGGAGTGGATGGAGTGATGGAGCATCATCTCCAATCGTTCTAAAGGGTAAAGAAATTAGTTGGCGACGCTGGCATAACAATATGGAGCAAGCAATCAACGATCTTCTACAAAGATCCTCCTCAAAAAACAATATTGGAACCAGATCAGTTACGAGAAAAATTGCCCCATCACAACAAAATCTTAATCCTGAGCAACGAGCAGCGACAGAAGCAATTTTTGACCATGGTGTCGTACTAATAAGTGGGGGCCCAGGAACTGGTAAAACTAGTACTGTCGTTCGACTACTTCAAAATGCCTTATATCTAAATAACCATCTAAAAGTTGGCCTATCTGCTCCTACAGGGAAAGCTACAAGACGGTTAAAAGAGACAATTCAGAAAACCTTAGAAAATTTAGATCCCTCTCAAAGAAATCTTTTATCAAATATTCCCTGCAATACTCTCCACAGCTGGCTTGAAGCCCGACCCTCAGGCTTTGGTCGCAACAAAGAGAATCCTCTGCCTCTTGATCTGTTGGTCATAGATGAAATGTCAATGGTTGATTTGGCACTAACACAAGGTCTGCTTGCTGCCTTGCCAAAAGAAAGCCAATTAGTCCTCGTAGGAGATGCTGATCAGTTGCCTCCTATTGGGAGTGGGGCTATATGGCATCAACTACAAAAAGAAACCATCAGAACAAAGTTTGGTAAAGGGTCAATCTACTTAAATAAACTTTATCGCAATCAAGGTGCTCTCGCCTCACTAAGCAAAATATTACGAGAAAAGAACCTTTTATCCTTTTGGGAAGAGTTAAATAAACTTTCAACAGAAGCAAACGTCGAATTACATTCCTTCAATAAAGATCATACGCCTACTCTAGTTTTGAGGCATGCTAAACACCATTACGATGAACTAAAAAAACTTGCTAATTCCTTAAGCCATGAATTAGAAGATAACAATCTGATTAGCTCAACTTATTCGAAAGAAACGGCTACCTTAATTGATCTGCTCTTCTCTTATCTAGAAAAATTTATAGTGCTTTGTCCCAGAAGGCATGGATTCTGGGGAGTCAATCATGTCCATCAAGCGATCTTGGGCAATGACTTCGAGAAAGACTTGGCAGAGTTACCACAAGGAACGCCAGTGATGTGTGGAGAAAATCAACCAGAACTGGGACTTGCTAACGGTGATGTGGGGATTCTTATTAGAGAAGGTAATTCCCGTCGAATTATCTTTCGCGTTTTCTCAGGAGAGAAAAATTTATCCACACGATTAATTCACCCTGCTCGACTAAAAACCTTAGAGCCAGCTTTAGCCATGACAATCCACAAAGCTCAGGGGAGCGAAATGGATCATGTCCTATTGCTCTGGCCCGACTTCTCTAATGATCAGTCTATAACTGATGAAAAAGTAAATAACACAAAAACCTATGAGACAAGATTGTTATATACAGCAATAACTAGAGCCAAAGAGAAACTAGATCTAATAGTACCAATATGAAGGCAAAATCTTTCTATGAAACATATTACAAAATTCTGTCAAATAAATACTTTTCACAAGTGTTAAGACTCAATAGAGCTATTAAAGGACCTTCAAGATGATAAATTTAATTTCTAACCTTTAAAAAAAGGGCTCGTCAACACGGCACGGTTATACACCGATTGGAAGTTGTCTGCCTGATTTGAAGGATCAATCAGGTCAACACTTTTTTCAGATGACTAATACAGAGATACAAGAGGACTCCTCGTGCTCAGTAGACCTCACAATTCCTGAGATCTCAGAAGAGGGAAAAGAATGTCATGCAACTGATGAGTCCGAGCTCCTCGAGAAAGTCTCTAAAGACTCAAAATCAAACGATGAAGAACGGCAAGACGATATAGCAGCTAAAGAAGAGCAATCAGGATTCACTGGTTTTGGATTTAGCGATGCCTTACTAGAAACACTCTCTAAGAAGGGTTACAAAGAGCCATCTCCAATTCAAAAAGCTGCCTTCCCTGAATTGATGCTTGGGAGAGACCTGGTTGGTCAAGCACAAACTGGAACTGGCAAGACAGCGGCATTTGCCTTGCCTCTTCTGGAAAAGATCCAAACCAATCAACAGCTTCCACAGGTGCTTGTTCTTACACCAACTCGAGAACTTGCAATGCAAGTTGCTGACTCATTCCGTGCCTATGGAGCTGGCCATAAACATCTAAAGTTCCTTGCAGTTTATGGAGGAGCTGATTTCCGCTCACAAATCCATTCACTCAAAAGAGGAGTTGATGTAATTGTAGGAACACCTGGCCGAGTAATGGATCATATGCGGCAAGGAACTCTAAATACCTCCCAGTTAAATAGTCTTGTACTCGATGAAGCCGACGAGATGCTTCGAATGGGCTTTATCGACGACGTCGAATGGGTTCTTGAACAGCTACCAGATAAACGTCAAATGATTCTCTTCTCGGCGACTATGCCGTCAGAGATCCGTAGACTTTCAAAGCGTTATTTGAATCAACCTGCTGAAATAACTATCAAAACACGTACTAAAGAAGCACGTCTTATTCGCCAACGTTTCATTACTCTCCAGAACAGCTACAAACTTGAAGCCCTAAAAAGGGTTCTTGAAGCAGTTACGGGTGAGGGAGTAATTATTTTCACACGCACTAAGGCAATAACACTTACTGTTGCCGAAGTTTTGGAAGCCTCAGGACACGATGTAGCTGTATTAAACGGAGATGTACCTCAAAACCAAAGAGAAAGAACAGTTGAGCGATTGCGTAATGGCGGCATAAATATTCTTGTAGCAACAGATGTTGCTGCACGGGGTTTAGATGTTGAAAGAATTGCTCTGGTGATTAATTACGATATGCCTTTCGATAGCGAAGCATATATACATCGAATTGGTCGAACTGGAAGGGCAGGACGCAGCGGAGAAGCGATTCTTTTTGTAAACCCTAGAGAAAAGCGCTACATCAACAACCTTGAAAGAGCCATTGGACATTCCATTGAACAAATGGAAATACCTAGCAATTCAACCATTAATCAATGTCGCCTAGATCGACTACATACTCGTCTTTCTAATTCTGCAACGATAGGAAGAGAGCATGAAGAAGAAAACTCTCTCCTTCAAGAACTACTAAACAAAGTCGGAGAAGAGCTCGAGGTTAATCAAGAGCAACTTGCTTTAGCAGCATTGAGTCTTGCAATTGGCCCAGCACCATTCCTATCAAAAAATGATGAGACCTGGATAAAGCAATCGAATCAAAAAGGTCGCCGTAGCGAACGTCGCGAAGGCTCTGGTTCACGTCGTCGAAATGAACGTGAATTAAGGTCACCTGAAGAGCATATGGAACGTTTCCGAGTTGAAGTCGGTCATCGGGATCGTGTTAAGCCAGGGAACTTGGTTGGAGCAATTGCAAATGGTGCAGGTCTCCAAGGTCGAATGATTGGTCGAATACAAATTTTTGACTCATATAGCTTGGTGGACCTTCCAAAAGGAATGCCAGAGAACGTTTTTAATGGGTTAAAAAAATTAAAAGTAATGAGTAAAGAATTGCAAATCAACAGGACCTCTGAATAACTACTGATAAAAATAGTTGAAAGAAATATTTCTTTTAAAAAAACTAAATTAAGGCTTTTTACTTCTTCTAAGCGACATTAATTCCATAACTATGAAGACTAAAAACCCAAAAATTTAAGCACTCTTTGGTTCTCTAGCAGTCTTCCCTGTAGTCTAGTGTTGCATCAGATACAGCTAACAGGCCCCAAACGGCACGCTCCCTAGGCTTCAGCTTTCCCGCTCCAGCGTTCAAGGACTTTCCTTTTCGGACCAAGGCCCCACTGATCTACTCCCTTAGTCCCTTTAGGAATGACCATTTACATAGGAAACTTGTCTTTCCAAGCAGAACAAGAAGATTTGCTTGACCTTTTCAGCCAATATGGCGAGGTCAAATCATGCGCTCTTCCTCTCGATAGAGAAACTGGAAGAAAACGTGGGTTTGGATTTGTAGAAATGAATAATGATGCTGACGAACAAAAAGCGATTGACGATCTTCAAGACGTCGAATGGATGGGCAGAATGATTCGAGTTAACAAAGCAACACCTAGAGAACGCTCAGGAGGAAATAGAGGTGGCCAAGGTGGCGGCGGCGGAAATAGGTGGTAAAAAACTGATTTAAAAAATTAAGGTCACAAATATCCAGTGGCCTTAATTTCCCTATCAAGAATTGGAATTTACCTCCATTAAATCAAAGAGAGCTTCTTTTTGTTGAGCATCCTTGAGGAGATCAAGTGAATGATCAAATGAGGAGGAAAGACTTCTAAATTCCTGATTCAAGCTGGGCACATCTGCACGTAAAGAACGGCGACGTTTTTTGGCGGTAACACGATTAAATCGATTTAAAGCTCTTGAACGAGACATCAGGCCTCCTTAAACCAGTATTTATTTCTAGCTATAACAAGCCTAAAAACGATTATTACCTTCATCAAAGAGACAAATCTCTATCTAATAAGCTGAGGATTCCATTCTGAGCTTGCATAAGGAGTTCTAAAACCAAATGTCTTCCAGCATGAGGCCATCAAAGAGTGCATTACGAAGACTCCTTGGGAACCTTAAAAACAAAAAAAATCTAATTCTCTCAGCCTCAATTTGCTCAGTATTAAACAAACTGTTTGATCTCGCACCACCTGTGCTGATTGGACTCTCTGTTGACGTAGTAGTTAGAGAGCAAAACTCTTGGCTAGCCACTTTCGGAATAACTAGTGTTCCAGACCAGATAAAATCCTTAGCCCTGCTTTCATTCATAATTTGGAGCGCTGAATCTTTTTTTGAATATCTTTACGGTATTTTATGGCGCAATCTCGCACAAAATACTCAGCACAGTCTTCGAATTAAAGCCTATAACCATCTTCAAAAATTAGAGATGGCTTTCTTCGAATCCGATAGTACAGGTCGAATTATGACTGTTTTAAATGATGATATTAATCAGCTTGAAAGATTCTTAGATCACGGAGCCAATCAGATACTTCAACTTGTTGTAACAGTAATACTTGTAGGTAGTGCTATGGCAATGGTAGCTCCAGGAGTAGCATTTCTAGCTTTTATACCAATTCCAATAATACTCTTAGGCTCAATTCGCTTTCAAAAGATGTTGGCTCCTAAATATAGAGAAGTAAGAGAAAAAGCTGGAAATATAGCCGCAAGATTAAGTAACAATCTTGGAGGGATGCTAACCATAAAGAGTTTTGCAAATGAATCTTGGGAACTTGAACGTCTTAAAGCTGAAAGTGAGTCTTTTCGACATAGTAATCAAAAAGCCATAAAGCTTTCTGCAGCTTTCATTCCTTTAATACGCTTCGCAATATTATTTGCATTTCTTGCAATTTTAATAGTCGGTGGACTGAAAACTTGGTCAGGTGAAATGGCAATTGG
>QCRX01000013.1 GCA_003209275.1 Prochlorococcus sp. AG-463-P14 | reverse complement strand
GAATTCGAGCTTATTTGCAAATTCATCAAATTTTTTACACATACTTAATGGGCTAAAACCAGGAGAAATGAGCCTAAGAAGTTAGAGAGTATTTCCAACAAGCTAAAACCTGTCTCAATTCAACCACAGGCAAAGATTACCTCTAAAAAAGACTTGTCAAGCAATTAATCAAGAAACCAGCTTTAAGTGGGCAAAATAGGCCGTCTAGCCTATGGCCTGTGATAATTTACTTTTACCGGGGCGTGGCGCAGCTTGGTAGCGCACCACTTTGGGGTAGTGGGGGTCGTGGGTTCAAATCCCGCCGCTCCGATTCAAGCAAATACCAAAATTCCCTATTTCCTAGCCACTTCTCCACAGAGGTGGCTTTTTATTTGTAGCAGCAAAACCTAGTTTACTTTTAAGATAAATTATCACCGTTCAATAATTAGTTAGAATATTCAATGATAAGTTAAGGAAGAAAGTGTCGTCAAAGATTTATCTTTCCAAGAATTAGATTTATCTCTCTAAGAGTTTAAAGGGAGAAGTCATCAGATTGTATACTTACGATAATAAATACCTATTTAGCCAGAAGAATAAGACCTTTAGGCTTCACTAAATCACTTAAAGAAAATCTGATTTAACTACCTCTACGTTAAAAGATAGTTTGGCAGCTTCTCTATCACTCAAGCGTCGCGACCATGCTCCCTCCAAGGGATCATTCCAGCGGAACCCTGCCTCTCTCGCCATATGTCTTTGATCGTAGGAAACTCTTGCACGCATCAGTCGGCGGGGTTCTAGTCCATATTGAATAAGCTTTTCTAAATCCTCACATCTTGAAAAGACTTCAGCCAGATAAATGCAATCAGTTAAGGCTCTATGAGCATTCCAAACTGGAACACCATATGCAAGTGCTAAATCTCTAACAGAAGGCCTAGATCGAAGTTGCCGAGTCTCTGGCCAAGAAATATCTTCCATAGTACATAACCATTTTTTAGAGGTAGTTGGAAGAGGTGGTTTTCCAAACCATTGGCGATCAAAAGCCGCATTATGCGCAACAAGAAGATCTGCGGACTCCATTAATGAATCCAAATAACTCATGCCTTCTTCCCAAGGCTGATTCAATCTTGTGACTTTCGCGGGAATTCGATTAATTGCCTCAGCATCATTCGAGTGAACTGGAATCAAAAATGACTGCTGAGCGAGTGTCGAGCGACTAGATACATGAAAAAGAATTGCCCCAACTTCAAGACAGAAATGCTTCTCAGGATCAAGGCCCGTAGTTTCTGTATCAATGATCAAAAGGAATTCAGGCTTTGAGTTCAACTGAAAAGAAGCTCTACTGGTCATTGGTTTAGACCCAAAAGATTCTTTGGGGGGGGTTCTATCGCTAGAACAATTGTGAGATGAGTCTTCTAGATCTTCAAGAAGGTCCAATTGCTCAATGCCAATTTTGTTGTCGTTTATTTGACTCAAGCAGATTTGAGGAATGGGTTCGTTCATTCTCTCGCAATTATGAAGTGGCCCTTATGGTGGATCGAAAGACCATGAAAAAATTCAATGTCTCTAAAAGCTGGCGACAAGGCTCCTGAGTTTTCTCTTAAAGACCAACAAGGGAAAATACAAAAGAGCAAAGATCTAAAGAATAAAACCCTGGTTTTGTTTTTCTACCCAAAAGATGAAACACCTGGATGCACTGCCGAAGTTTGCAGCTTCAGAGACAGATACGACTCTTTCAATAGATATAACGCCGTAGTTTGGGGAGTAAGTGGTGATAGTCAAACCAGCCATTTTCGCTTTTCAGAAACAAACAATCTTCCTTTCCCTATTCTTAGTGATTCTAATAATAAGCTTAGAAAAGCATTTGGAATTCAGAAAACTTTAGGTATAATTCCTGGGAGAGTAACCTATATAATTAATTCCAATGGAATAATCGAACACGTTTTTAATAATCTTCTAAATGGGCCTGCTCATGTCGATGAAGCCCTTCGAATATTGCCAAAAATAAATAAAATCTGACGATGTCTCACTGGAAACGATTAGACAAAGTTTGGTGTTATTGGCCAACAAGGCCAATTGGCCTAATAGAAGTTATTGGGGGAAGTTACTTAGCTATTAGCCCACAAATTAGTTATCGAAGACTTCTTGAAGGGCTTGGGATGCAAAGCCTTGCTATTCATGCCTGGAGTTACTTACCTGGCTTTGATCATCAAGCTCAAGCTAATCAAGCATGGAAAAGTATGAGGGAATGCAAAAGGCATCTTGAACATAGGATTGGAGAAAAGCTTCATGTTGTTAGATTAGGTCATAGTCTTGGATGCAAATTACATTTATTAGCTCCAGATGGAGGACGAAATAGCAAAGGAATGATTGCACTAAGTTTCAATAACTTTGCAGCTGATCGTTCAATCCCCATGCTTGCAGAACTGGCACCTAAATTTAACTTCAAGAGTGAATTTAGTCCAAGTCCACAAGAAACCCTAAGGTTAATCAATGAGAGATATAATCAATCTAATAATCTTCTAATTACTTTCAATAAAGATTCATTGGATCAGAGCGAGGTTCTATTGAAATGTTTAGAACAACGCAGAAGCTTGGACAACTCTCAAAGATTGCATCTTGATGGAGACCATCTAACTCCAGCAAGCGCTGGAGTTAGACGATTAATCCTTAAGGGATTAACAAATGACATTACTAAATCTAAAAACTTAAAAGATCTTATAAAAATCATCTTCAAATGGTCACTTCAAAAATTATGACCTGAGCTTATCGAGAACTGAACGATCCTCCAAGGTGCTGGTATCTCCAGAAACCTCATCGCCTGAAGCCAATGCCCTAAGGATTCTCCGCATAATCTTGCCGCTTCGAGTTTTAGGCAATGCCTCACTAATCCTGATCTCATCTGGCCTAGCAATAGCACCAATTTCAGTTCCAACATGAGAGATAAGTTCGTGAACTAAGTCATCCGTTTGCGCCCTACCAATTTCCAGTGTGACGAAGGCGACTATTCCTTCACCTTTAAGTTCATCTTTTCTCCCAACAACTGCAGCTTCGGACACAGCAGGATGACTTACTAAGGCTGATTCAATCTCCATAGTTCCCAAACGATGACCAGAAACGTTAATAACGTCATCAACTCGACCCATTACCCAGAAGTACCCTTCCTTATCTCGTCTTGCTCCATCTCCAGCGAAATAGATATGTTCTTTACTTGAGGGGCGCAAATACTCCCAATAACTCTCTCGAAATCTTTTTGGGTTCCCATGAATGGTCCTCATCATTCCAGGCCAAGGACGTCGAATTACCAAATAACCACCTTCATCAGGATCAACAGACCTTCCTTTTGTATCTACTACATCAGCTTCAATCCCTGGGAGAGGAAGGGTTGCAGAACCTGGCTTAGTAGGTGTTGCCCCAGGCAAAGGACTAATCATCACTCCTCCTGTTTCGGTTTGCCACCAAGTATCAACTACAGGGCAAGAACCTCCTCCTATTACATCTCGATACCACATCCAGGCTTCAGGGTTTATAGGCTCACCAACTGTCCCAAGCAGCCTCAAACTACTCATATCATGCTGATCAGGAACAGTTCTTCCCATCTTCATAAAAGCCCTAATTGCAGTGGGTGCTGTATAAAAAATTGAAATTTTATGCTTTTGAATAAGCTCCCAAAAAGCTCCTGGATTAGATGCTCGAGGCGCACCCTCATACATCACAGTTGTGGCACCATTTGAAAGAGGGCCATAAACGATATAACTGTGACCTGTAATCCATCCAACATCGGCCGTACACCAATAAATATCTTCTTCACGAATATCAAATATCCATTTAAAAGTGAGATGAGCCCAAAGGTTGTAGCCAGCTGTGGTATGAACAACACCTTTAGGTTTTCCCGTAGAACCTGAGGTGTACAGGACAAAAAGCCTGTCTTCACTATTCATAACTTCCGCGGGACAATCCTTACTCTGTTCTGAAATCAGCTCATGCCACCAATGGTCTCTTCCTGTTTTCATAGCCACAGGCTCTTTAATCCGCCTTACCACCAAAACTGAGGTAACAGTTGGGCAAGCATCATTCTCCAAAGCCTTATCAACAGCATTTTTAAGCGGTACTGTTTTGTCCTTTCTAAAACCTCCATCAGCAGTAATTACAGCTTTAGCCTCTCCATCAATAAGTCGGTCTCGAAGAGCCTCGGCTGAAAACCCGCCAAATACAACCGAATGTGGTGCTCCAATGCGAGCACAAGCCAACATTGCAATTGCTGCTTCTGGCACCATCGGCATATATAGGGCAACCATGTCACCTTTCCTTATGCCAAGAGACTTCAAGGCATTAGCAGCCAGGCATACTTGCTCATGAAGCTGTCGATACGTAAAACGTTTTACGTCACCAGGCTCACCTTCCCATATAAGGGCTTCTTTATCAGCTCTACCGTTCTCAAGATGTCGGTCTAAACAATTAAAAGAAAGATTCGTTTTCCCTCCTTCAAACCATTTTGCGAATGGTGGATTTGTCCAATCGAGAACACTCTGGAAAGGTTCAAACCAATGCAATTCTTTTCTGGCTGCATCTCCCCAAAATCTGTCCGGATCGGACATTGCAGCGTCAACCATTTCTTGATATTCAGCCAAACTTCTAATCCTCGCCTTATCCGCCACTTCCTTCGCGGGAGTGAAAATTCGCGACTCTTGAAGAACCGACTCAATAGTGCTGGAAGGGTCAGAAGACATTTTCAACAGAAAGCAACATTTATATCTCGCATTCAAGCCAGCCAGAAGCTGAGCTCACAGCAAGCTGAAACGCTTGTTTAAACGCAAAAGGTGAAAACGTCTATGTATCTACCTAATGCCTGCTTATTTGACCTGGATGGTGTACTCCTAGATACAGAGCATTTACATGGGCAGGCATGGTTCCTCACTGCCTCAAACTTTGGAACAGAGCTGACAAGAGAACAATTAATACTTTTGAGAGGGCAAAGACGTATTGACTGTGCCACTCAAATCCTCAAATGGATTCAAAAGTCAGTTGAAATGAAAGACTTTCTTGCAGTGCACAAACCCATCTCAAGGAATCTTCTTTCTCAAGCCAAAGCCATGCCAGGAGCCGAGGAAATTGTGAGATGGTGCATTAACAAGAGTTTGCCAATAGCCCTTGTAACGAGTAGTACATCTGAAGCAGTAGCTCTTAAAACTGCTCCACACGCTTGGTTAAACCTAATAAAGTTAAAAGTTTTTGGGGATGATCCTGAGCTCTTAAAAGGAAAACCATTCCCAGATCCATTTTTATTAGCTGCTAAGAAATTAAAAGTAAATCCAAAGGATTGCTGGGCCTTAGAAGATTCCCAAGCTGGGACTAAAGCTGCACTATCAGCAGGTTGTCAAGTATGGGTTCTAGATTCAGGAAGGGAAGCTTCCAATAAAAAAAGAGAATATCCGGTTTCTAATCCAATGCACATAAATCATCTAAAGATTGTTTTAAATTCACTTCAGAAAGCTTACGAAATGAAACCAATTTAAGAGAGTCTACTTAATACAAAGTCTGGCAATTCTATTAACGCACTTTTAAAAGGAGATTCAGGAAGCCATTGGATCGCATCTCTAGAATCAATCGCAAAATTTTCCGCTAACTCTCTAGAACGAGAAATAGCTTTAGAATCACGAACTAAAGTAAGTGCTTTTTCAAGGTCTCCTTCACAATTAAATTCTCTTTCTATTAATACAGCAAGAGATGAATGTTCCTCAAGCGCATAAAGTGCAGGGGCTGTTAAATATCCACTGGCAAGATCACTGGAGGCTGGCTTACCAAGTTGTTTATCATTACTGGTGAAGTCAAGAATGTCATCAACAACCTGAAAAGCTAATCCTAATTGTCGACCAAATCGATGAAGTTGCTTTTGTTCCTGTTCATTCTGTCCACTTAAAACTCCCGCTGCCTGTGCACTATTTGCGATCAATGAGGCAGTCTTGCAAAAACTTTTTTCCAGATAAGTTTCAAATGACTGGCCCGCGTCATATCTATTCAGTCCCTGTTTAACTTCTCCATCAGCAAGGTCCATGATCACCCTGCTTAGAAGTTTGACAACGTGAAGATTATCGAGATTAGCTAAATGCCAACTTGCTTGAGCGAAAAGAAAATCGCCTGCAAGAACGGCTACTCGATGATTGAATTGACTATGAACAGTAGCGACACCTCTTCTAGTCGCAGCTTCATCAACCACATCATCATGAACCAATGAAGCTGTATGGATCATCTCAGTAATTTCAGCTAACCGACGATGTTTAGAGGAAAGGTCTCCATTAGGTGATAGGGCCCTAGAAATCAATAAGACAATCCCTGGCCTAAGCCGTTTTCCTCCAGCCGTAAATAGATGCTCAGCAGCTGCTTGAAGAATTGGGTGTCCTGCCCCAATAAGACTTCGAAGATCATTTAAAAGGGTCTCAAGATCCAACTCGACCGGCAGTAGCAGCTCCGTAACTGTGGTCATTGAATCCCTCGATTTAGTAATCCTAGAAGAGACATGCCTTTGAACGAAGAGAAACGATCTCAACTTCAGGACAGTTTCCAAGCAAAGTCTCTGCAGTCCTGAAAAAAGCCTTCGGTTCAGAAGTCACACAAATACGAGTATTCGTAAAGGGTAAAGGGGGGTTGAAGGAAATTGCTGGAGCACCAAGGAACTTGTCTAGCTGAAGAGCCAAACCAACCGCTGGATCTACTAATCGAACATTACTTGGAAGCAATTCACGTAGCAACGATTTTATTAATGGGTAATGACTACACCCAAGGACAACAGCTTGGACTCGGGCTTCTATTAAAGGTTTTAAATATTCAGAAGCAGCTAGCCGAATTTGATTGCTGTTTGTATGTCCAGCTTCAATCAAAGGGACTAAGGCTGGGCATCCTTGCTCAAGTACAAAGGTACCTGGTCTATAAGCTTCAATCTCATCTGTATATACCTTTGAGGATGCGGTAGCAGGGGTAGCCAAAACACCCACTCGAGATTCGACAATCATTGAGGCTGCTGAGTTTATTAATTCAACAACATTGACTTCAGAAACATTTTTCACAACATCTAAAGCCAAAGAGTTAGTTGTATTGCAAGCTACTAAAACTATGGATACTTCTTGCTCTTTCAACCAATTCACAACCTCATTTGCTATTGCTCGAATCTCATAAGGCTTCTTCTCTCCATATGGAACTCTGGCAGTGTCAGCTAAATACAAACATGGGATATTTCCATGACGCTCTTGCACACGTTTAAGTACGGTGAAACCGCCTAATCCACTATCGAAAATACCTAACAGAGGAGTCAAGTTCCCCCCCTTAAATAATTCAAAATGCCTTTGGAAATAGCAAATGCAATCTTCCGTCTATGAGATGGCGTCGAAAGAAGTGGAGCGTCGCGACGGCCTGTAACGAAACCTGTTTCAACAAGCGCTGCCGGCATAGTAGTTCTTCTGATAACAAAAAACCGTCCTCGTCGAACTCCTCTATCTGGACTTTGTGGCCAAGCGACGAGAAGCTCTTGTTGAATATTTTTGGCAAGCCTTAATCCTCTGGAGCCAGCAAAATAAAAGGTCTCTATCCCATTAACATCTCTTCGGGTAGTTCTTGAAGCATTGGCATGAATACTTATAAAAGCATTAGCACCAAGACGATTAGCGATTGCAACCCTTGGGGGCAAATCCAAATCGATCTCAGATGTTCTTGTCAACTTAACGTTGACACCTTTTGACTTTAAATACTCTGAAACCATAAGAGAAATATCAAGTACTACAGAGGTCTCCTTCAATCCTCCAACCCCTATCGCTCCCGGGTCAGGACCACCATGACCTGGATCTATAACTACTAGATACTTTCCTCGACGAACCTGAGGCAGGTCAGAGGACTTTAAAGAAGTTCCAATTTGTGTATTTCTGACTCTCGATTTTTTTAAACTTGATCTTGCATTTGCATTTGGCTTAATTAAATCTCCCTCCCCAATCCGACGAAGACCTTTAACAGGCAAACCAACAAGGCTTAATTTCCATCGGTCAGGAGAAGTCCCAACTAATTGGAGCTTCTTAGGATCAAGTTCAACAGAGGGATTTAACTCAATCACAAGCCTGGTCACCCCAGGGGCTGGTTTCCCTAAACGAATCTCTCTAACAGCTCCTGAGCCAACAAGGCTCCGAGGCCTAACAAGCTCCCCAGGAAAGTCAATCCAAACTCGGGCGCCCTTTCTGAGATCTGAAGACTGAAAAAAAGCTTTTAATCTTGCCTCCTTTGAAGTCCGCAACTGCAAGACCCCATCATTTCCAAGAGACCACGCAGCTAAAGCACTTGCAGCCCTCGCTGGAACAACATCTAAGAGGAATGACAATGGGAGTAACCCTGCCAATGCCAAGCCAAAACCATTTGATTTAGCCCATCTCATTAGGCTAGAAAAGAGATGGCTTTCGATGTTTGAGGCTAGGCATTTGTTCCCTAATGCGGCAAACATGAGATGCATCTGCAGGTGCTATAGCAGCACCCTGTAGAACTCCTGCATCTGCTAAGACCGTACCCCAAGGATCGATAACCATGGCATGGCCATGACTCTGCCGACGTCCGTAATGCAATCCTGTTTGAGCAGGTGCGACAACATAAGCAGTGTTCTCTATAGCCCTTGATTGAAGCAAAACTTGCCAATGATCTTTACCAGTGAATGCAGTAAATGCAGCTGGGATCATCAACAACTCAGCCCCTTCATCAACAAGATGGCGGTATAACTCTGGGAAACGAACGTCATAACAAATCGACAATCCAACCTTACAAAGGCCAGGAACTTCAACTACAGGAGGTAATTTTTCTCCAGAAACAAATGTTGCTGACTCTCTATATGTATTTCCTTCTGGAAGATCTACATCGAAAAGATGAATCTTGTCATAACGCGCAAGAAGCTGACCATCCCGACCAACGAGCTCAGATCGATTCAAAGTCCGTTGACCGTCTCCTACAGGGACTGGGAAGCCCCCTCCAAGCAGAACTACTTGGTATCTCCTAGCCATAGTTACTAAGAAACGGCTGCATTGCTCAGCTAAGGATGTCGACAATTCCAAGCGTTTATGGTCATCACCCATAAAGGCAAAATTCTCAGGCAATCCAATAAGTTCAGCGCCTCTACGAGAAGCAAGTTCTATCTGCTCCTCTGCAGCAGAAAAATTAACCTCTGGCTGAGAGGTACTGGTTAGCTGTAAAGCGGCCGCCAAGAAGTCGGTCACAAATAAAGATCGAAGATTTTGACTTTAAGGAATCATCCGGCATAAAGCACACCTGGTTCTTTTTGAGTTGGTACGACTGATAGTTGGTCAAGCCCAGAACAACACTCAAAATCCAAGTCATGGTTACCGAGTCCAACGAGTCTCTGCCCATGACTTGCCAATCTAAGACAGGCTTCTATGTCATCTTTCCATGTCTTCCATAGTGCGATTGCTGCATTCAATTCATCATTAACCACATAATTCGAAGCTGAAGAATTCTCAAGCAAAAGTGCAGCAAGAGCTCCTGCTGCTAGAGAGTCCTCCAAAGAATATGAACCTTCCCAACCACTACCTACAATCCAAACCTCTCTGGGCTGATCTTGAAGAAGCCTCTCTGCTACAGCCCTTCTGTTAGGTAGTGCCATGGTAAACAAACTTGCAGAATCTCTAACACGTTCAAGAGAACGTGTTCCATTGGTGGTACTCATAAACAACCTTTTCTTTGAAACTAAATTTGGGATTACTGAAACAGGGGAATTGCCCAAATCAAATCCTTCTAGTTGTTGACCACCACGCTCACCAAGCAATAGCCGTAGTGATTTAGGCCATTTAGAGGCCGCTCGTCTGAGTTCATCGACATCACTAAATGTCTGAACAGCCTCAGCTCCGTTGTTTAAAGCCCATGCAATGGTAGTTGTAGCTCTAAGGACATCAATCACGACTGCAGCTTCAGGCCTGCTTCCCTGAGGGACATCTGCAGCGACATGAAAATAGGCTAGTTTCATTAAACGAAATCAATCTTTGTGCGTCACAGTAATTAGATCATTTAATTAAGCACTGAACCTATGCCCATATTTCGCCCTGGACCTGCGTCCCGTGATATGAGAGATTTTCTTTCCTTCCTTGAGGAAAGAGGACAACTCCGAAGAATTAGTGCAGAAGTAAATCCTGATCTTGAACTTGCAGCAATTAGCGATCGAGTTCTTGCTCTTGGAGGACCTGCACTGTTATTCGAAAACGTAATTGGCTCAGATATGCCGGTAGCAATAAATCTACTTGGGACAATGGAAAGAGTTGTTTGGAGTATGGGCCTAGATAGAGAAGAACAACTCGAAGATTTGGGCAAACGACTTTCACTCTTGCAACAACCAAAACCACCTAAGAGCCTAAAAGAAACTCAAGATTTCGCTGGCATATTTTGGGATTTACTGAAAGCAAGACCCGACATAGATCTCACTCCTCCATGTCATCAAATAATTTCAAAAGGAGATGATGTCAATCTCGATACACTCCCTTTGATTCGTCCCTGGCCTGGTGATGCAGGAGGAGTAATTACCTTGGGATTAGTAATTACAAAAGATCCAGAGACAGGCATCCCAAATGTTGGCGTCTACAGGTTGCAAAAGCAATCTCCCAAGACCATGACTGTTCATTGGCTCAGTGTTCGTGGTGGAGCAGGCCACCTTCGCAAAGCAGCTTTACTGGGTAAAAAATTAGAAATTGCCATAGCAATTGGAGTTCATCCAATACTTGTTATGGCTGCGGCTACACCTGTCCCCACACAATTAAGCGAATGGCTTTTCGCAGGACTTTATTCAGGAGAAGGTGTTCGTCTAACAAAATGCAAAACCATTGATATTCAGGTACCTAGCCATAGCGAATTAATTCTTGAAGGAACTATTACTCCTGGAGAAACATTATCTGATGGTCCATTCGGAGATCATATGGGCTTTTATGGAGGGAAAGAAGATTCGCCAGTTATCCGATTTCAATGCATTACTAAACGCAAAGACCCAATCTTTTTAGCCACCTTTAGCGGAAGGCCTCCAAAAGAAGAAGCAATGCTAGCAATAGCTTTAAATCGAATTTATACGCCGATACTTCGCCAACAAATACCTGAAATTGTTGATTTTTTTCTGCCTATGGAGGCGCTCAGTTACAAGCTTGCTGTGATTTCGATAAATAAAGCCTATCCAGGGCAAGCCAAAAGAGCGGCAATGGCTTTTTGGAGTGCATTACCTCAATTCACATATACAAAATTTGTTGTTGTAGTTGATTCAACTATTAATGTCCGAGACCCTCGCCAGGTCGTTTGGGTAATCTCAAGTCAAGTTGACCCACAAAGAGATTTATTTATCCTTGAGAACACTCCTTTTGACAGCCTTGACTTCGCAAGTGAATCCATTGGTTTAGGGGGGAGACTTGCAATTGATGCAACAACTAAAATTGGCCCAGAGAAAAAACATAGTTGGGGAGAGGTCCTTAAAAGGCCTACGGATCTCGAATCAAAAGTCACCAAAAGATGGGATGAGCTTGGATTATCGGACCTCGAAGGCAAAGAAGCAGATCCCGAATTATTTGGATATGTAATAGAAGAGCTATTGCGTCAAAAACAACTCGCATAGTGCCCAGCCGAGCGATGTCTCTCAGAAAATAATAAAATTCAAAATAATAATTAATCACCCTCCTTGAGCGTTGCAAGCATTAACTCATCGATCCGTGAACTCAGTAGTGGTGGCGCCCTCTCTGGCAAAGTCTGTGTCCCAGGAGATAAATCGATTTCTCATAGAGCCCTTCTTTTTGGAGCAATAGCCAAAGGTTTAACCAGCATTAAAGGATTACTTCCAGCAGAAGATCCCATCAGTACAGCCTCTTGCTTACGCGCAATGGGCGTAAAAATCAGTCCTATTGAGAAAGACCAAATAGTACAAGTAGAAGGAGTTGGCCTAGACGGGCTTCAAGAACCAGACGAAATTCTTGACTGTGGCAATTCAGGCACCACTATGCGGTTAATGCTTGGACTAATAGCGGGTCGTCAAGATAGACATTTTGTCCTTACTGGCGACGATTCTCTTCGCAGACGTCCAATGCAACGAGTAGGACAACCTCTAAAAATGATGGGAGCTAAGGTTCAAGGTAGAGAAAAGGGAAACTTGGCACCCCTTTCGGTTTTAGGCCAGAAACTGCATGGTGCAGTAATTGGAACACCAGTAGCTAGTGCTCAGATTAAATCTGCAATTTTATTAGCTGCTCTAACGGCAGAAGGGACAACAACAGTGATTGAGCCCGCCCATTCAAGAGACCATACCGAGCGAATGCTAAAAGCCTTTGGAGCAAACATCGAGGTGGGAGGAGAAATGGGACGGCATATAAGTCTTACACCTGGTTCAACACTTTTAGGTCAAGAAATTAATGTCCCTGGTGATATAAGTTCAGCAGCATTTTGGTTGGTCGCTGGAGCCCTAATTCCAGGGTCACTGATCACTATTGAAAATGTTGGTCTTAATCCAACCAGAACTGGGATTTTGGAGATTCTGCAGCAGATGGAGGCTTCTATTGAAATAATTAATTGCAGAGATGTAGCAGGAGAACCCGTAGGTGATCTTCGTGTTTCTTATAAAGGAAAGCTCAAAGCCTTTGTTCTCAATGAAGAGATAATGCCTCGTCTTGTAGATGAGATACCAATTCTCTCAGTCGCAGCGTGCTTCTGTGTGGGCGAGAGTCGGATTACAGGAGCTAGTGAGCTAAGAATCAAAGAAACTGATCGTTTAGCTGTCATGGCAAGACAACTCAATGCAATGGGTGCAAAAATTGAAGAGCATACTGATGGATTAACAATTCAAGGCGAGCAAATACTTCATGGAGCAAACGTAGATAGTGAAACCGATCATCGAGTAGCCATGAGCCTTGCCATCGCATCATTATTAGCCCAGGGAGAAACGAGGCTTTCGAGAAGCGAGGCTGCTGCTGTCTCATATCCTGACTTCTGGAATGATCTTGAAAAATTACGTATATGAATCGGCTTCCAAATCACACCCACTCGGTGAGTTATCTAGCTACTTAACAGAAGATGGCAGTCTTAGTCTTCACAGCAAACTATTTAAAGAAAGCTTCCACAACACAACTGGAGCATACACAGAAGCCCAGAAAAAGTTTCTTTTACCAGCTCAATTGGAGCAGACAAAAGACAAGAAAACAATTGCGATACTCGATGTCTGCGTAGGTCTTGGCTATAATTCCGGTTGCTTAATAGAAGAATTATTAGGCACTTCTAAAAATCTAATATGGTGGGGCCTGGAAATAGATATGAGGCCACTCGAAATTGCAATCAATAATCATATTTTCAGAAGTATGTGGTCTCCTAAGGTGTTAAAAATATTTGAGGAATTAAGCCGCTCTGGCGAATGGGAACAAAACTCCAGCAAAGGGAAAATACTCTGGGGTGATGCAAGACAAAAGATATCTCTATTACCAAAAGGTCTAAGTTTTGATCTAATACTTCTAGATCCATTTTCACCAAATCAGTGCCCAGCACTTTGGAGTGAGGAATTCTTGCTAAGTCTTGCGAAAAGACTCGTCAAAGGAGGTCGTATAACAACTTATTGCCGAGCTGCAGCAGTTAGAAGCAGCTTAAGGAGAGCTGGCCTGGATTTGAAATCCCTAACACCTAATAATCCCGAAGACATTAAAGAATGGAGCAATGGGACACTAGCTATAAATATAGAAAGCATTGATCCATTAACCAAAAAGGACTCGAACTGGCAGCCCTTATCTCTTATGGAAGAAGAACACCTTTTAACTTGTGCGGCAGTCCCGTATAGAGATCTAACTGGTCAAGACACTAAAAAACAAATTCTGAAGCGCAGGCAAGAAGAGCAACAAAACTGCAAAATGGAAAGTACAACTGCTTGGAAAAAACGATGGAAAAACTAACCTGATGGGCAAACGGGTAGATTTCCCGCCGACACCAAGATTTGTTCTCCATGCTCGCCATCGCAATATTGGCTGCTGGGAAAGGCACACGCATGAAAAGTGCCTTACCAAAAGTCTTACACCCACTAGCTGGGATCAGCATGGTGGAACGAGTATTAATGAGCTGCAATGGATTAAGTCCTCAAAGGCGCTTACTGATAGTTGGCCACCAAGCTGAATATCTAGAAGAAGCACTTAGCCATATCCCAGGATTAGAATTTGTTTTACAAAAGCCTCAAAGGGGAACTGGTCATGCGATACAACAATTACTTCCTATTCTAAAAGACTTTGAAGGAGAGCTTTTGGTCCTAAATGGAGATATCCCTTTACTGAGACCTAGAACAATCACAAAGTTAATTGAACATCATCGTTCTAGCGTCACGGATGTCACGATATTGACCGCAAAGATCTCCAACCCGGAAGGATATGGAAGAGTATTTGTTGATCAAAACGATATCGTTAACTCAATAATTGAAGAACGTGATTGTACACAAGAACAACTTAACAACACTCTTACAAATGCAGGTATCTACTGTTTCAACTGGAAGCAACTAGCAAAAGTCCTACCAAAGCTTAACAATGAGAATAATCAGGGAGAACTATATCTTACAGACACTATTGCTATGCTCTCCAAGCCTAGACATATAGCAGTAGACGATTCCACAGAAGTTAATGGTGTTAATGATAGGAAACAAATGTCTAATTGTGAGTCTTTTTTTCAACAACGGCTACGCGACTACTGGATGAAAGAAGGAGTAACTTTTCTAGATGAATCTAGCTGCACAATTAGTGAGAATTCTTTTATAGGAAAAGACGTAATCATTGAGCCTCAAACCCACCTAAGAGGGAGATGTCGAATAGGGCAGGGATGCCATTTAGGGCCAGGTAGTCTACTTAGCAATGTAGAACTAGGAAGCAATGTCAAAGTTAGCTACTCCGTCTTAAAAGATGCAAAAATAGGGGATGGAGTAGAGATAGGTCCCTTCGCACACATTCGGCCTGAAGCAGTTATCTCTGATGATTGCAAAGTAGGAAATTTCGTAGAGATCAAGAAGAGTCAAGTTGGTACAGGAACAAAAATTAGCCATCTTAGTTACATTGGTGATGCTGAGCTAGGAAGCAATGTAAATATTGGAGCTGGAACAATAACTGCAAATTTTGATGGAGAAACTAAGAACCGAACTATCATTGGTAACGAAAGCAAAACAGGTGCAAATTCAGTACTAGTTGCTCCCATTACGCTCGGATCACAAGTAACCGTAGGAGCAGGCTCAACTCTTACTAAAGATGTCCCCAATGGATCTTTAGCTCTTGGTCGTGCAAAGCAACTAGTAAAAAGAAACTGGTCTCCAAGTACAAAAGCTCAAGATTAAGGAGCTGGCAATAAAGGTAATAATTTATCCAAGCCAATACCACGACTAGCTTTTAACAGCACAACGTCTCCGGATCTGAGCCAAGAATTCAATGGCTCAACCGCCTCCTGAGGGGAAGAAACAATTGCAAGTCTCGGCAAGTTTCTTGCTCCAAATGCCATAGCTTCTGCCTCGGCAGACTCGGCGACAACAACAAGTCCATCTAATTTCAAGCGAGCTGCGCTTTCAGCAAGTTCTCGATGCAATTCAACGCTTTGATCCCCTAGCTCCAGCATGGTACCCAATACGGCGAAATGCCGCCCTGGCTGACTTACCAAAAGCTCCAAAGCTGCTTGAGCTGCTTCTGGAGAAGAATTGTACGTTTCATCAATTACTGAAAGTTCGCCATGTTTTAACCGTCTACTACGTCCAGTGGGTAGGGCTACATTTAGCCTCTTTAATTTCTTCAAAGGAATTTTCAATTCTCTTGCTACTGCAATTGCGAACATAAAATTCAATGCATTATGTTTACCTTCCAAAGGAAGTTCCAGACTCTCTCCTTCTACCAAAAGCTTACCTTTCTGTGAAGTGATATTCCCTACAAGATCAGCAGGAGGTAGATGCGTTAGAGATAAGTTTTGCTGGCCAAAGTCCTTAGGTAATGAGTTCTCATTAATAGCAACACGTACTATTCGCCCTTGCCAAGTTTGTTCAATGGCCTCCTCTAATAATGCTTCACCTGCTGGAATAACAACTACTCCTGTAGATCTTAAGCAAGAACAAATCTCAGACTTAGCCTTTGCGATCTCAAAACGACTACCTAAACGGCCTATATGAGCTCTCCCAATATTGGTAATTACTGCAATATCAGGATGAGCACATCTTGAAAGTCGCTTGATTTCGCCAGGACCACGCATCCCCATTTCGACAACAGCAACAACATGTCTAGAGTTTCCACTAAGCAATGTGAGAGGTACACCTATATCATTGTTATTGTTTTCAGTGGTAGACAAAACACTTCCAAGAGGTTCAAGAGAGGAACGAATCAACTCTCTAGTAGTAGTTTTACCCGCTGAACCAGTAACAGCCACTACAGGAATATCTAATTGCAGACGATATAAAAGCCCTAATTGTTGATATGCATGCAAAGTGTCCTCAACTCTCCAATGCAAAAGACCTTCCGGAACAGGAAACCTACAACGCTTGGAAATCACAGCTGCCTGTGCGCCTAAAGTAAAAACCTGGTCAAGGAAGCTATGGCCATCATATTTATCTCCCTGAAGAGGGACAAAAAAATTACCTTCTTTAAGCTGTCGACTATCCGTACATACAGGCCCAACTAACTCATCAAGGTTTGGAGTGTAAGAATAAATAGGTTCGCCCCAGATCTTATTCAGCTGTCCGAGGAATAATGCCATATCTCAAAATCCTATAAAAAAGTCATCATGCCTGAAGCAGATCTTAAGTTCTTCGCAAAAGATAATCAGTTTTGATGTGTCTATCTAATAGAGGTTAATCAAACTTCTCAAATAGTTTTTTCTTCTGGTCTATTGGTAAAGCTTCAAAAGTAGACATATTTTTGAGATGTCTCAAGTATTATTATTAGGTTCAAGCCTTTCCATTAGCTTCAAAGAAGGATCCGCATTCTGTCCAATAGAAAGTTTTTCGACTACCGACGCATCAGGAGATGGTTCTTTAATACCGCAAACATCGGTATACATACGTTCATATTCCAAAGCCGACCTATCCCAACTAAACACTTGCTTCATTGCCCTGATCTGAAGCTCACGCCAACTGTCACGATGGCGGAAGGCCTCCCATGATCTAACTAACGCTGTATAGAAATCAATAGGCTCAAATCGATCAAAACAAAAGCCTGTACCGACCTCTTTATTAGGATCATGAGGGGTTACTGTATCTACCAGTCCACCTACATTTCTAACAACTGGAATAGATCCATAACGCATTGCTAGTAATTGACTAATGCCACAAGGCTCAAATCGACTTGGCATTAAGAATGAATCACTACCTGCATATATCAGTCGCGAGAGATCATCATCATAAGTAAGGAAAACAGAGAACCGACCTGGATGTTCAGTTGCAAGTTGCCATAAGCCAGATTCCAAATCTCTATCCCCTGTTCCTAGAACGACAATCTGAGAGTCTGTATAAGAAAGCAATCTTTTCGAGACTTGTAGCAATAAATCGACTCCCTTTTGATCGACAAGTCGACTAACCATGCCAAGAAGAAATTTATCAGAATTGATTTCTAAGCCCATTCGTTCCTGAAGGACACGTTTATTCACAGCACGACCTGAAAGGTCCTCAGAACTGAAGTTTGCTGGCAATGACTTATCTTTAGCAGGATCCCATTCATTCAAATCAATACCATTAAGTATTCCACGCAATTTGCCTGAAATATAATTAAGCAAGCCTTCTAGGTTCTCTCCATATTCAACAGTACAAATCTCTCTTGCATAAGTAGGAGAAACAGCATTAACTCTGTCTGCATACAACATAGCTGCAGCCATTGTGTGATCTCCATGCATATACCAAGGACACCAAGTAATTCGATCTAGTTTCCAACGCCACGGTCCCTGATATTTAAGATTATGGATGGTAAAGACAGTACTAATCTCTGGATCCTGGTGCATCCATACGGGAAGCATTCCTGTATGCCAATCATGACAATGTAGTACTTGTGGCTTCCAGAAATTCCATGAGAATTCTGCAGTAGCACTTGCGAAAAAAGTAAATCTCCAATCTTCATCTTCACCGCCATAGATTCTCTCCGAATCGAAAGAGGGATGACCGACCAAATAAATAGGCAAACCATTTAAAGGATGCTTACTTTCATAAATAGAGAAATCAGCGCCCATAGTATGAGAACGAAATATAGGTTCTGCGGATATTTCTAGTGACGCCCACAACTTGCTATATCCAGGAATAATCAAGCGAACATCATGTCCAAGCTTTGCCAATGCAGGAGGTAATGATCCAAGGACATCACCCATTCCACCGACCTTAATCATCGGCGCGCATTCCGCAGCGGCAAATAACACGCGCATTTCAAATCACTCAACGAAGAGTCGACTCTATAAGAAAGAAGTTATCAGTTCTTTAGGGTAGCCACCCGGTGTCTGAAAAATCAGGAGGGCGCTTATCCAAAAAAGCATTACGCCCTTCCTTCGCTTCATCGGTTCTATAGAAAAGATGAGTAGCTTGTCCTGCCAACTCTTGAAGCCCAGACATACCATCAATCTCCGCATTAAAGGCAGCTTTTAAACAACGAATAGCTGTAGGGCTGTGCCTTAAAACTTCTTTTGCCCATTTCACTCCCTCAGACTCAAGTTTATTAAGAGGAGTAATTGCATTGATCAGCCCCATATTTAACGCTTCTTCTGCTCCATATCTTCTACATAGAAACCATATCTCTCGTGCTTTTCTTTGCCCAACCACTCTTGCCAAATAACTAGAGCCATAACCTGCATCAAAACTTCCTACCTTTGGCCCAGTTTGTCCAAAGACAGCATTTTCAGCTGCCAAGCTTAAATCGCATAAAAGATGCAAAACCTGGCCACCACCAATTGCATATCCCGCCACAAGAGCAATTACCACCTTTGGGAGACTACGAATAATTCGCTGAAGATCAAGCACATTAAGTCGTGGAACTCCATCGTCACCTACATAACCACCTTCGCCGCGTACACTCTGATCACCTCCAGCACAAAACGCATAACCACCATCTTCAGCAGGTCCTACTCCAGTCATAAGAACTACTCCTATTTTATCGTCGTTACGAATCCTCGTAAAAGCATCGCAAAGCTCAACAACTGTTCGAGGTGTAAATGCATTCCGTTTCTCAGGACGATTAATCGCCAGTCTTGCTATACCTTCTGAAGACCTATCAAGAAAAATATCCTGATAATTCCCCCAAGCCTCCCATTGGGTAATTATTTCTCCAGGCAGTACCCGTCTGCCTAATCCATCGAACCGCTTAGATTCAGTCATTTGTCCTCTTCACCTGAGAAGCCATTGTGAGAGGTTGACTGAACATAATTAGCGACACCATTTCGAAGTTCTCTCCGAAGATTCATATCCTCTTCAGGATGAGTGCATACTCTTATTAAAACCGGTCCTGACTGAGAAAGTCCCCATTCCAAACCAATCTCTAGATCCTCTAAACATGAAACTTGACGATAAGGAATTCGATGAGCTTCAGCTAGAGCAAGTTGATCTACAACCTGAGGCATAGCAAAAAGCTGATCAAATTTTTCTTTAGAAGCAGTTTCTAAATGGAGCTGCTGGAAGATCCCACCACCTCCATTGTCAATTAGTAAAACGACTAATTGAGGCAATCTTGGATAAGAGAACAACCAGCCATTACTGTCATGAAGCAATGCCAAATCACCAGTAACTAAAACCATCTGACCTAAGGCCATAGAAAGTCCCATAGCCAAAGAAAGAGTGCCATCAATACCAGAAGCCCCTCTAAAACTGAAGACTCGCCTTGAGAAGGCTTCATGACTAGAGAAAGAAAGCCAATCTCTTATAGGACTACTAGCAGCAAGCATTATTGGTATTCCCTCTGGCAATAAGCGAGGTAACCATCGCGCCAAGGATGGTTCATTAACGGGGCCTCTTAATGGCAGTTTTTTATCCAACCAACTCTGTGTTAACTGATCTTTTTCCTTCCATTTAGAGAATAAAGCCTTAACTTCTTCACTTGGAAGTTCCTCTTCTAGATGAGTCTTTCTTAGAAACAATTCCAACCATTTTGCAAAGCCTCCACTCCATTGGATAGAGACACCAAGAGGATCAAGGTTGCGACCATCTCCCTCAGTAACAACCAAATGGTTACCACCAAGTTTCTGAAACCAAACTTCAAGACAACGACTAGTTGGCATGGGACC
Organism: Prochlorococcus sp. AG-463-P14; assembly: GCA_003209275.1. Classification (GTDB taxonomy): domain Bacteria; phylum Cyanobacteriota; class Cyanobacteriia; order PCC-6307; family Cyanobiaceae; genus AG-463-P14. The sequence continues at coordinate 5,289 of QCRX01000013.1, read as the reverse complement.
TAGCCTTAGCACTTGTAAACCTTCCTCTGGAATAAATAATTCAGAAGTGAGAAGTAACTCCCAATTAAATATCAAACCTGGCTGATCAAAAGAAATACCTGATAAAGGATCTGCCATCACTGGCCAACCAGACAAAAGCTGCCACTTGGCAAGAGCCTTCTGGAATATTGCTAATTCATTAGTAGGACCTCTCCAAGGGCCAACTAATACAACTCCAGGACAGGATGGGTTAAGACTGAAAAACTCATTTGCGACTACTTCACTTGACAAACTATCAATATTTTCATTGTGGTTAATACTTCCCAGCCTTCTAAAACTGCCAGGAATCCAACCAGTCAGGACCTCTTCTTGCTCAAATCTCGTTGCATGCAAAGGCTCCTCAAAAGGAAGATTTATATGCACTGGACCAGCAAATTGATGAGAACTTTCCCAAGATTTCTCAACTAAGTCATTCAGGGCATTAGCACTAACAAGATGGAATCCATCCGTAGGACCTTGTTGCACCAAGCGACAGACTGGCTTTAAAAAATCCTGCTGATTTACTGTTTGATTAGCACCACAATCTTTGAGCCTAGAAGGCCGATCCGCTGTAAGAAATAGCAAAGGTTGACAAGAACGATCCGCCTCAACAGCAGCTGGAAGGAGATGAGCAACAGCAGTTCCTGAAGTAGTTACAACAGCTGTAGCCTTTCCAGTGGCTGTACTTAGCCCTAGTGCAAAGAAAGCAGCCGATCGCTCATCAATTGCTGTTACTAAAGAGATTTGCCCTCTATCGGCAAAACTTCCTGCAGCAAGGGCCAAAGGGCCAGAACGACTTCCAGGACAAAGAACTAGATGCTTCATCCCTTTTGCACACAAAGCCTCTAAAAGCCTTATGCAAGCAAAAAAATTAGCGCGTGCTATCGACAGGGGTTGAGACTTAATTGCTTAGATTTTCGGACAAGATCCACCTCTAGCAAAGAACATACGCAAAGATTTCTTATGTCTTCGTCAACTCCCAATCCCAAAACAGATCAAAGCTTCAATTGGCGCAGCTTGCTCATATGGACAATCCTTGCTCTGATCATTAGATGGCAGGTTCTAGAGCCTCGTTGGATTCCATCAGGGTCAATGCTGCCAACACTAAAGCTTCAAGACAGAATTCTGGTCGAGAAAGTAAGGCCTCGAATAACAAAAAGCCTTGGCAAACATCTCAATCATGAAAGCTTGGTGATTTTCCATCCTCCAGCACAGCTTGTAAAAACTGGTTATGACCCAAATTCGGCATTAATCAAACGAGTAATTGGCCTGCCAGGAGAGGTTATAGAAGTTCATGATGGAAATTTATATAGAAACGGTTTTTTAGTGAAAGAGAATTGGAGAGAAGAAGCGATCAATTATGAAATGGAATCTATAACTGTCCCAGCAAATCAAATTTGGGTTCTTGGAGATAATCGAAACAATAGTCTTGACTCTCACTTTTGGGGAGCATTACCCGAAGAAAACCTAATAGGGACAGCTGTTTGGAGATATTGGCCTCTTAGAAGATTTGGACCTATTCGGTTCCCCGACCCTAAGAAATTGTCCCAAAAGACCTTACTGCGATAAGGTCAATGTCGTGATGAAGAGCACACTGGGATGTTCAACCCGGAGTTTCTGGCCACGGATAACAACGATGGACAGGAAGGCAACGCACTAATTCAATACCTTCAGGATCAATCACCTGACGTGCTTCAGCGAGTCGCGAAGTCTGCTAGCACGGATATCCAAGACATTATTCGTCATAACGTCCAAGGCCTTTTAGGAATGCTTCCAGGGGAGCAATTTGATGTAAAGGTAACCGCAAGCAGAGATAACTTCGCCAGTCTTCTAGCTTCGGCAATGATGACCGGATATTTCCTTCGACAAATGGAACAAAGAAAAGAGTTAGAAGAATCCCTCTTCTCTGATGAAGCAATGTCCGTCAATCCTGAAGACCTCAATCTCTAAAACCTTCTAAAGGTTCCTTTGGTACTACACCATTCTTCAAAAGAGCCTTGTCGACACCTTCTAAGAAGCTCCAATTTCCGCTTTGATTAGGCCAAGATCTGCTCATTATTTTTCTCTTTAAGTCGAGAGCTTTTCTCTGGTTAAATTCCACTAAATCACTGTAGTGAGCTGAGATAAGACAATTTATGCCTTTAAGAGAACTGATTTCATCTAACCATTTAATCAATGCTTCCTGTGCCCTAGGAAAAACTAATCTTTCCAAAACTGGAGCAAATAGCAAAAGAGGCTTTTTTACTCCCATAAGAGCATTGGCAGATTCTTGCCAGCCCTTTTGCCATTCAAAAGGGTAAATTCCGAAATGAGCCCTTGAATTTCTAAGTCCAGGTTTAAATGCATTATTCACAACTTTAGATAAGTCAGGAATCTTTAATTTTTCAGGTCGCAAAAATAATGAAAAAAGAATCAATCTAGCCCAACCCTTCCTTCTCAGTTCAGGAGAATCTTCAAGAGGTTGGTCACCACTTTCACGGGCATGAAATAAAAGAGGAGTGGGATCAATATCAAACAATTGAGGTGGATCTACTTTGATACCCACTAATGCATCTGTGACTAAAAGTGATCTGGAATCTTTATGAAAGCAGCTCACTTCCTGAAAACGTCCTAATCCAATATTTATAGGTCCCAAAGAAACCCATTCACAACTTTCTTCATGAGGAAATCCATCATTTATAAGAACACTCGTTCGATTAGATGGAATACCTAACCATTGCAAAGGTAGACCAATTGGGAAACTCCACTGTCCTGGACATATCCATAAATCAGCCTTCGGGAAACATCTAGCTAAAGAAGGCATTGCTATTTTATGTTCCAACCCCGAAGCAGTTGGAAGAACAATTGTCAAAACTGGACCATGCTTTTTCTCAAGAGTAAGTAAAGCTCTTCGCAACTCATTTGTAGGAGGAAGCGGATTGAAAAGCATCAGTCCACCTGAGACTTTTACTACAGTCAATCGAACTGGAACTGCAACATAATAAAGACCTTGTAATTGCTCAAAACTCCATATTTGATTAGGTATTAGTTCTTTAACCAATGTGCGACGTCGGCCATACGGGTAAAGCGGAAGCAATGGCCACCATGGCCATTGCTGATCTATATCAAGATCTTCCTTGTGAATAACTTCGTCTTTTTTAATCACATCTAAGAATGCATAACTTTCTGAGATTTAAAGATGCCATACCTTGGTGCGAACAAAAAGGCTATTAGGAAAATAATAGTCTGAACCAATACTATGGATCCTCCCGTTTCAATATCAGACCAATAACTTATATAAACACCTATAACACTAGATATTGAACTGCTAAGTATGGCTAGCAAATTCATTCTGTCAAAACGATCTGTAAGTAAATATGCTGTAGCACCAGGAGTAATCAACATTGCAACAACTAGAATAATTCCAACAGTCTGAAGTCCCGCAACTGCAGCTAAAGAAAGTACAGACAACAACATATAATGAAGAATTCCTGTATTAATGCCTATTGATCTCGCATGGGTAGCATCAAAGCAATAAAGCATAAGATCTCTTCTGAATAAGAGAAGGATTAATACAACCAATCCAGAAATAGTTAATGTATGTACAACATCTGAATTTGATATTCCTAAAGGACTTCCAAAAAGAATATGCATAAGGTCTATGTTGCTTTTTATTTTTGAAACTAGTACTAATCCAAGAGCAAAGAAACCTGTAAAAACAAGTCCAATTACCGTATCTTCTTTAATTCTTGACTTCTGTTTTACAAAACCAATTAAAGCAACCGACCCTACCCCAAAAACGAAGGCACCTATAGAGAAAGGTAATCCCAGTGCATAAGCAACTACAACACCTGGCATTACCGCATGAGAGACAGCATCTCCCATCAAAGCCCATCCCTTAAGAGTCATATAACAGGAAAGAAGGCCACAAACACCTCCAACCAAAGCACTTACCATTAACGCCCTTCTCATAAACTCATGGCTTAATGGATCAATAAACCAATCAAAGACTGTAATTGAAGCAAACAAGTCAATCATTTAGTAAATTCATCTGCTGGTGTCTGACCAAAAAGAACATCAGGAGAAAGTCCTCCAAACGTCATATTTAAATTTTCAGGAGTAAAGATCTCAGAAGTTTCGCCATAAGCAAGTACTGTTTTATTTATCAGCACAACAAGATCACAAAAATCTCTAACATGACTTAAATCATGAGTGGAAATAAGTATGGTGCGACCTTCATTGCGAAACTGAAGAAATAGCTCAGACATTAACTTTTCAGTGCGAACATCTACTCCTGAGAATGGTTCATCCAATAACAGAACTGAGGCTCTTTGAGCAATCGCCCTTGCCAAGAAAGCCCGTTTTCGCTGACCACCAGACAAAGCACCTATTGGTCGGCTTCTTAGATCAAGAAGTTCAACTCTTTCAAGGGCGTGCTTTACCGCCTGCTTATCAGATTCCCGTGGAATACGAAGAAAATTCATCGATCCATAACGACCCATCATCACCACATCCCAAACGCTTACGGGGAATGAACAGTCAATGCCCTCATTTTGAGGTACATAAGCAACAGCTTGAGCCCGCTGGGCAGTAAAAACCTCTAAGCCATTAATACGAATAAATCCTCTGGAAGGACGGACGAATCCCATTAATGCCTTAAAAAAAGTTGATTTTCCTGCTCCATTCATACCAACCAAACCACATATAACTCCGGCTCTTAATTGAAGACTTGCGTCATACAAAGCAACCGTACCGTTGTAATCAACACAAACCTGATCAGCTTCTATTCGAAAGGCATCTGAAGGAAATTTGGCATTAATTTGATTCATCATTACTCACTTCTCTCCAAATGAACCTTTCTGAATCAAACGAACGATATGACGTTGCAACTCAAGCAAAGTTGCAGCTAGTCCATTCTTGTCTGAGAGAGAGTGAACATAAAAAGCGCCACCAAACCTTGATCCAGTGAACTTTGCGACTTCACGCTGAGCCTTAGAGCTAACAGTGCTCTCAAGAAAGACAGTCGGTACTTTTCTCATCTTCACTGTTTTTATAAGTTTGAGCATACCCCTGCCTAGGCGGGACTCGACTTTCAGCATTTACAAATTCCAATTCGCTCAAGAAATTCCTTTCTGGAAATCTATGCGCTGATCTCTTTCATTAATCCAATTACTTGCTTGTTTAAGGAAACCACTCCAATCAACACGCTCTTGTTCTGCAGCTTTGGCAACAATTTGAGGGGCCTGCAATTTCAAAGATTCCAAGTCCAACTCATCTACACCATTATTTAGA